>NZ_PDZH01000088.1 GCF_002735695.1 Chitinimonas sp. BJB300 | reverse complement strand
GCGAACGGTTGGGTGACCAATTGCTGTCCAAACAACGACGGGGGCGCGAATGCCCCCGTGTCGTGAAAAAGCCGCCGTCGCGTTATCCGGTCAAACAGCTCTGCGTTGTTAAGTGAACGGCATTACCCGGAAGTCGGGGCTTTTTGCATCGTACAGAGAATGAGACTCAGGGCTTGGTGGTTGACTTGTCGGCAGGTGTTGCCCCCGCTTTCAACGTTGGATCGGGCGTCTTATAGCCCGCTTCATCCAACGCACTGGCCCAGGCGCCAGCATTGAACCCTGTCAACGTCTTGCTGCCGACCTGCAATACAGGCACCGTGGCAGAGCCGACTAGCTTCTTCAGCAAATCAAAGTCGGTTGCGCTTGCTTCCGGGTTACGCAGGCTATAAGCAACCCCACGCTTACTCAACATGCTGCGCGCGTCGTCACAAGACTGGCCACAGCTGTTGGTCCACAACGTGACGGGATTGTTACGCATCGCCTCGCGGGTATTGAAGTTACCCCCGCTGGTATCCACCACATTGGATTTGATGTCACGCTTTTGCGCCTGCTGATTGGTAGGCGGCTGATCAGAAAAGACAATATTGCCAGATGCATCCTTCCACTGATACACACTGGCGGCATAGCTCAAAGGCGAGAGCACAAGCAAGGTAAAGGCAAGAAGAAGTAGGCGTGGCATAAAGAACTCCAAATCAAAACGAAAATGACAATGGAACTGTACGGGAAGCACTTTTCCCCGTCATATGTGCATTGTAAACAAGCTTATTAAACTTGCTGGTGTCACTTGGCCTCTAAACAATCAAGCGGCTTGCAGACAGTTGGTATTGCCTGCGCATGCGATAATCCCGCATCACATTGCCTTCCATCAGTATGCGCCTTCCTACTCTTAATCTGCTCGGCCCTGGGCGACTAGGCCGCAGTCTAGCCTATCTTTGGCAGCAAACCGGTGTTTTGCAGATACAAGACATCGTTAGCCGAGACATCACCCATAGCCAGCAAGCCGTCACATTCATAGGTGCTGGCCACTCTTGCGCACTCGACAACATCAGGCCTGCCGACTTTACGCTGGTTGCCACCTCAGATGACGTCATGGCGGATGCGGTTGCAGCGTTGGCAGCCAAAACCAAGCTACGCAAAGGCGATGTGATATTCCATTGCAGCGGCGCTTTACCCAGCACTCTATTGATACCACTGAAAACAGAGGGTGTAGGAATTGCCAGCATTCACCCGCTGGCCTCCTTTGCCACACCAGAAACAGCAGTAAAACAATTCAGCGGTACCTTTTGCGGTTGTGAAGGCGATGCAGCCGCGCTTACTCGCTTGGGACCGATATTTGATGCGATAGGGGCACAACGCTTCATAGTGGACCCTGCTCAAAAAACCCTCTATCACGCAGGGGCGGTATTGGCCTGCAACGATCTGGTCGCCCTTATGGAAGCAGCGCTGCGTTGCATGGCAGCAGCTGGCATAGCCCGGGACATTGCTTGGCAAGCTTTGCGGCAAATGGCGATGGGAACGCTAAACAATCTGGACAACCTAACACCCGCCCAAGCGCTAACCGGGCCCATTGCCCGAGGTGATGCCACCACCGTAACGCGGCAGATGGCTGCCACGCAGGCACTAGATGCAAATGTAGCTGCCACTTATCGCACATTGGGCCAAATGGCGATGGAACTGGCTGCCAGCCGGCCAGTCGACCAGGGGAGGCTTAACCCGAATCAAATAGCCGCCTTGCAACAAGCCCTGAGGCAGGAACCATGACCACTTGGCCCATGCAGACGATCGGCATCATCGAAAGCTGCTTCAAGGAAAAATTCGCGATTCCACGTCAACCCGGCCTCTCGCCCTCAGCGGAAGCGACACTTACCCTGCTCCCTCCGTTCAACACACCCGATACTGTTCGTGGCCTGGAACAATTCAGTCACGTCTGGCTGATGTTCATCTTCCACGAAACAGCTGTGCAAGGTTGGCGGGCCACTGTACGGCCACCCAAGCTCGGTGGTAATCAGCGTATAGGCGTGTTTGCGACCCGTTCCACATTCAGGCCCAACCCAATCGGGTTATCAGTGGCCAAGCTGGCAGATATTGATACCGAGAATGGTGTACGCATCCACCTGCATGGCGCAGACCTGCTCGATGGCACCCCCATCATCGACCTCAAGCCTTATCTCGGTTACGCCGATGCCATTGCCGGTGCCTCAAATGGCTATGCCGATGCTGGCAATTCAACACTGCCCGTACACTTTTCAAACGAGGCGGAAGTACAGTTGCGGCAATTGCAGGGCAGACACCCAAAATTACGCAGTCTGATCACTGAAGTCCTGGCGCAGGACCCACGCCCAGGCTATGCCGACGACCCTAACCGCGAATACGGCATGGCGTTATATCAACTCAATATCAAATGGCATTGCGACACCACCGGTGCATTTGTCACGACCATCGAGCCCGCATGAAGCCCGATTTCAACAAGATTCCGAAGGCTGTGTTGGACAAGCTGCACAAGCTGGGCCTGAAGCAACCGCTCGACCTTGTACTGCATCTGCCACTGCGCTACGAAGACGAAACCCACCTCTACACCATTGCCGATGCCCTTGCCGGCAGCCCAGTGCTGGTCGAAGGCGAGGTAATGCACGCGGAAGTCACCTACAAGCCTCGTAAACAGCTCGTAGCGCGCATCGAAGACGCCAGCGGCGAACTCTACGTACGCTTGCTCAATTTCTACCCCAACCAGCAACAGGTGCTGGCGGTGGGCCGACGGGTACGCCTGCTCGGCGAGATTCGGCGTGGCTTTTTTGGCGAGGAGATGGTCCACCCAAAGATACGGGTAGTGGGAGACAGTACAGCGCTCGCCGAAGCGCTGACTCCCGTCTACCCCACCGTAAACGGCCTCTCGCAACCCACCTTGCGCAAGTTCATTGCCCAAGCGCTTGAAGGGCAGGTACTGGTCGATACCCTGCCTGCTACCCTGCTACGTGACTTGGGTTTGATGGGTTTTGGACAAGCCGTGCAGCTTTTGCACCATCCCACACCAGATATCCCCACCCGAGCCCTTAGCGAACGCATGCACCCCGCTTGGCTGCGGATCAAGTTTGACGAACTGCTGGCGCAACAACTATCGATGCGCCTCTCCTATCAGCGCCGGCACGAGCAAACGGCCCCGGTATTAAAGGCCAAAGGGCAATTAGCCCAGCAACTCATCGCCAGCCTGCCCTTTGGCCTGACGGGCGCGCAAAGTAAGGTACTGGCCGAGATACGCCACGACCTTGGCTCACCGCACCCCATGCAGCGACTTTTACAGGGCGATGTTGGTGCGGGTAAAACCATTGTCGCGGCACTGGCTGCACTCGACGCCATTGAAGCGGGCTACCAAGTCGCGTTGATGGCCCCAACGGAAATCCTGGCAGAGCAACACTATAAGAAACTATCCAGCTGGTTGGCCCCACTGGGGATTGAAGTCGCATGGTTGGCCGGCTCGCTCCGGCCCAAAGCCAAGGCTGCCGCTATCACCCAGGTGGAAAGCGGTAGTGCGCAGCTGGCTGTCGGTACCCATGCGCTATTTCAGGACTCGGTTGCCTTCACCCGACTGGGCTTGGCCATTGTGGACGAGCAACATCGTTTCGGCGTACACCAGCGGCTCGCCTTACGCGGCAAAGGTGGCTCCCCTCACCAGCTGATGATGTCGGCCACACCCATTCCCCGCACCCTGGCGATGAGCTATTACGCCGACCTCGACGTCAGCATCATCGACGAACTGCCACCCGGCCGCACCCCCATCAAAACGCGCTTGGTCAGCGATGCTCGCCGCGAGGAGATGATCGAGGTCGTACGCAAGGTATGCAGCGAAGGCCGGCAAGCCTATTGGGTCTGTCCACTCATTGAAGAATCCGAAGCGCTGGAGCTGCAAACTGCGGAAGACACCCATGCAGCATTGTCTGAAGCCTTGGCCGAATACGCGGTTGGGCTGGTGCATGGCCGGCTCAAGTCTGCCGAGAAGGCGGAGATCATGGCCGCATTCAGCCGAAATGAAATCCAGGTGCTTGTAGCCACCACGGTTATCGAAGTCGGCGTTGATGTGCCCAACGCAACGCTGATGGTGATTGAACACGCGGAGCGGATGGGCTTGGCCCAATTGCATCAACTACGTGGCCGGGTGGGGCGTGGTGCGCTGGAGTCAAGCTGTGTGCTGCTGTTTGCCAGCCCGGTAGGCGAAGTAGCAAAGCAACGCCTCAAGGTTATCTTCGAGACCACCGACGGCTTTGTCATTGCCCGGGAAGACCTGCGTATTCGAGGACCCGGCGAATTCCTCGGGGCACGTCAATCCGGCGTGCCTATGTTGCGGTTCGCCGACCTGGAACGCGACACCGACCTATTGGAACGTGCTCGTGATGTCGCAACCGATTTATTAGCCCGTGCACCACAGGTTGCAGAAGCCCATCTGCAACGCTGGCTGGCCGGGCGCGAGGAACTGCTGAAAACTTAAAAACCTGCTCACGATCTCACTATAAGACCGTGAACAGGTTCTTACATCTGCCCTACTCAGGGCAAAACTTACTTGCTGGACAACTTGAACAACTGTTCCACGACTGCCGTCAAAGGCTGGCTGCGGTTACGTGAAGCATCGACAGCCAAGCTAGTCCAGTGTGCGGGGAATGGATCACGTGTATTCCACCTGTCGGTAGGGTTGGGAGACGTAATAGCACGCTCAGTTCGAGGCGGTGTCCACAGGAAGTCCGGGTGACGGTTGGTATACCATTCGCCACCAATGATGTTGCCTTTGGCATCCAGCTCCAAGTCATACATGTAAGAGACCTTAGTGATGGCATCGTTATCTGGACCATCCGTTTCAGCATGCGAAGGGTCAGTTTCCGCGATGTAGTTCAGGTCCATTTTCACGCCAACAATGTTCACCGCTGTATTGCTGCGATGAGTCGTAAACTTGTCGCTGGAATAGTTGGCGCGGGCAATCATGGCTTCTCTAGCCGTGTTGTAAGCCTTACCAGTTTGCGGATTGAAGTAGGTATAGCTGTAACCCAATACCGGCTGATTCCATACTTCGTAATCGTAAGTGGCATCAATCACGAAGCTGCGCTTGGCAACGCCAATCTGGTTCACCACCACCTGGTGCCAGGTACCCGGATTGGTATCAAAGCAGTTCCTATCGGTGACCCGACCGTTTTGGTCCTTCACAGGATCCCTGATATCGCAACGGCCGCCAATGAAACGATCAGTAGGTCTATCAGTCCTCGCCCATAGCTTGGTACCTAACGCCTTCAAATCGGATGGATAGAACTTGATGGCTTGGCCAGTTGGCGAAGTGACGGTAACTGCGTGCTTTGGCCGTGGCAGCATATAAGCAGCGGCAGCCCAACCCTGGCATATGCCCATCCAACTTTCAACATTGCCGTATTTGTTGAAGTAGTATTCGCCCGATTGCCAACCCTCGCGGGTCAGGTTGAAGCTGCCGTCATTAACTAGCAGGTCATATTTTTCGGCAGGGGACAACAAGTCGGTTTTCAATCCGCTGATGTAGCTGGATACCGGGCTCAATGTATTGGCGTAGTTCCAGTAGTCTTTCCAGGTCTTTGGATTGTTGCTACCCACCTTAGGGTCGCCGTAACGGTAGCTGATCGAGCCGTTGTAGAGCGGCCAGTAGGTGTCCGACCATGGTTGCTTATTTAGCTTGGCACTGGTCAAGCGACGCCTATCCATCTGGTTGATGTTCTTGATCAGCCAATCACCGTTGTCCACCAAAAGAGCTGGGTCATCGTTTTCTCTTGCAATGGCATCTCTTAGAACACCAGGTTTTTGCACGCCATTCAGTAATTGGGAACGTACTGCATTTTTGCTTTCAACAAAACTACCCGATTGGATTGCTTGTGGTGAAAACTTGGGGATTGATTTTACTGCATAAGGTGCAACACCTGTCTTAACAGGTATTTCGTCCATCGTCTTTTTTGTGTCGTGGTGGAAGCGTTGCAAATAGTCGCTGATAGCCTGCTGCTCGGATTGAATTACTTCAGCAAAGACTGGCAAGGAAAGTGCTACTGTAATTGCAGTAAGACAAAACTTCGCTTTGTTCTGTAACATAATTACCCCTTCATATTAAAGCAATTAAGTTGGACGCAACTTTCCATGGCATTGAGAATGTACAATGCCAAAAAATAAACAAGGCCTATGCCATGGTAAATGCGCGTCTCTTTAAATCAGGCTTTGGGTTTTTCTACTACAAGTAACCAAACAACTGGCCTTTCAGCTTTTTGGTTGACGATCAGACTTCAATTTCGATGACAAAATATCAATCCAATCAATTACACAGATTGCTATATGCAGAACTAACCAATACCCTACAATTCGACTTTCTAATTTGCACACTTCCCCTACCTTTAGAAGCTTGCATTTCAAATAGGCTAGATCTGCAATAACAATAATTCCCAACTAACAATCGTTCAGTCCAGGAATAACTACAGCCAAAATAACATTCAGCTGTACAGAAACATTTCAATCTTAGCTATAAATAACGCTGGTCATGGTGACTAAAACCCGCTTCAGGTCATCTAAAACTGATTCAACACATTGTCGGTTGCAATTAGCATCGCTAAAAAATCCTGATACTGAACCTACTCGCAGTACTCTTGTACTACCTAGTATTGGCAAGCCTTACGTTGATTTTTTAAACCTGTTCAGAATCTTACTGCACTTCACTCGGTTGACGGTTGCTCGCGGCAGATCGTAGGCACGTTTAATCCCAGCAGGAAACGGGAGAGACACCATTCCGGTATTTTTCAAACACATCTCTCTTATAGAGACTTTCGTTTTGCTGCGTTTTTTAAGTGGTCCTATACCCCCTGGGCTCAAGTAAATTTTGCCGCATGCGGGCGTACGTCACAGTAGGTGTTCTACCAAGCACGTATTGGTAATCAGTTTAGGGTAAGGGGTTTTTAGACGATGATTCGGTAAAAAATATAATCAAACTCATCAGCAGCCATAGCTTTCTTATGTGTACCTATTCTCTCTTGTGCATAAGTATGCCGGACAAGCCTATCAACAAGACAAACAATAATATGCTTGCTGCGCTATTAAATACGAATTTCAACATTGATCGAATCTTTCCTCTTCATCTGTTACGGCGCAACCGAAGCAATATTACTAATTTGGTTCAGTAGGCAATTCATCCGAACAGATTATCTTTCTCTGAGTTCGTACATAAGTTGAAAAGATTCTTCCCTAATCAATACATTAATGACAATGGCGTATTCCCGTATTGTGCAAATCAAATTTTTACCAAACTGATAGCACAAAACCAACGACGGTCCGCTACAAATTTAATTGGATAATCCTGCTCACTTTCCAGGCAGGCACTCATAACTTGTAATGACGTCCAGTGTTTGCACCCTTTGACAGATATTATAAGGGCTACACAACCATGATATAGCGCTCGCCAAAGCGCTTTACCATCCCGCTTGTTTTCGGATGAATTGGAATGGCATTATTAAAATGTGATCAATGTCGAGTGCATTATTCACAATCTCTTAAGTGTCCATTCAACGTTTCGCGAGTCAACCCGAGAAAAAGCAAAAACGATGGGAGTTTTATTAATAGCCCTAAGCATACCCAGGACATATTTGACATAGCATGGCTATGCGCAACAAACCTTGATCCTATTCCCTACCAGATCCGACTATCAGAACAAGTTTCCTTGCTCTACAGGGACATCGCCTACCACTACACCCGCTTCACTTTGCGCAAAACGCAGGCGTAACTTCTGGCCGTTGCGTAAACCCGCGGCCTCGCGCACCAGCTTGCCATCAGTGGTTTCAACCAAGCTGTACCCACGACCCAATACCGCTGTGGGATTCAGCGCCTCCAATCGTGCCGCCACCGTAGCCAGCTGGGCGGCGGCTCTACTTTGCTGTCCCTGTACGACAAACCGGCGCCGTTGCTGCAACACAGCCAGCTGGGTACGTAAACCTGCCAAGCCAGGTTTGGCATAGCTATGTTGTTGACGCAGATTAAGCAATTGCCAACGTTTCTGCTCCATCACTCTCGCCATGCTTCGACGCAAGGCTTGCGCAACATCCTGCAATTGCAGGGCTTGACGCTTCAGACGTTCCCCCGGATGGACCAACCGCCGACTCATATAGTCGAGCCGCTGCATACAGCCTTCCAATTGCTGACGGAACAGTCGTTGCAAACGCTGATGCAACTGCTTGACTGCCGCTAACTGGGATTCCCGGTCCACCGATACCAGTTCCGCCGCCGCAGTTGGCGTGGGGGCACGCACATCAGCCACAAAGTCTGCAATTGTGAAATCCGTCTCGTGCCCAACACCACTCACGACCGGAATGGTGGAAACCGCAATGGCACGCGCCACCAACTCCTCATTAAACGACCATAGGTCTTCGATACTCCCCCCGCCACGGCACAGAATAAGCACATCGACTTCGCCACGCGCATTTGCCTTGGCCAGCATGGCTGCAATGGCGTCCGCAGCCCCCTCGCCTTGCACAGGCGTAGGGTAGAACACGACAGGCACATGCGGAGCGCGACGCCGCAAGGTGGACAATACGTCACGCAGGGCCGCCGCCTTGGGCGATGTGATAACACCTATCGCTCGAGGGTTGGCGGGCAATAGACGCTTACGTGCCAGATCAAACAAGCCTTCTGCTGCCAAGGCCAGCTTGAGTTTCTCAAAAGCCTCAAACAACGCGCCAAGGCCTGCCGGCCGCATGCTTTCGAGGTTCAGCTGATAATCGCCACGCGCTTCGTAAAGCGTCACCACAGCCCGCGCCTCAACCTTCATGCCTTCGCGCAACTTGAAGGGCAGCAGCATGGCCCGATTGCGAAACATCACACAACGCACCTGCGCACCAGCATCCTTAAGAGACAAGTAGCAGTGCCCGCTGGCGGCAATAGTCAGGTTGGATATCTCACCACTCACCCAAAGTAGCGGCAGTTCACTTTCCAACAGACGCTTGACTGCACGATTAAGTTCGCTGACCGACCATACCGGGGTCACGCTTGACAGCATCTCGTTCATTTGGTCTCACAAGAGATTTCATCCACATTGGCAACCAAAGTCTCGGCATTGTGGAAAATTGCTACATTGGCGTTACAGAGAAAGCTTAAATTATTGATTTAAAACAACATATAATCATTGCCTATTTTTTAATCAACTCAGCAAAATGCAGGTTTTTAGGGGCTTGCCGGATCGAATCGCACACTTGCCCACAAACTTATCCACAACTCATGTGTACAACCACGACCAGCCAGTACCTACGGGGGTTTGGAACTAAAGACCTGCGCATTGTCTTAGCATCTGTTCATCAATCAGTCGCGAGCAGCCATCCACAAGGTGAAGCGCAGCGCAGAAATCAGCTTACAGAACACCAAACTGCCAAAGCGCTTTACCAACAGAAGTTCGCCGCCTCGTATACAAATGTACATTCAGCTTTCTGCATTGCACCTGGCCCTGCCAAAGAATGTCCGCTACAGACTTTGAACATGTACGAGGAAGTATGCGAATGTCTTGCCGGGTACAACCAGCACAGCTAAAGTTACGCGGTTTTTCGCCAACACCCAACCGGGTAGGATATTCATGTTCGCCATCATCCAGGCTGCCGGCTGGCCAATCTACACGATCATTTTCGCGTCAATCGTAGCCCTTGCCATTATTATTGAGCGTCTTGTGAGCCTACGCCGCTCACAGGTATTACCGGAAGGGCTATTGGCCCTCACCGTACAAGAGCTGAAAAAGAGTGGTGTCACGCCCGACATGCTCTCACGTCTGCAAGCCAACTCACCATTGGGCCGAGTCTTGGCTTCAGGGCTGAAGAACGTTAAAAGCACGCGTGAAATCATGAAGGAATCGATCGAAGAAAGCGGTCGTGCCGTCGCGCATGACCTCGAACGTCTGCTTACCACACTCGGCACCATTGCAACGGCTGCGCCGCTTCTTGGACTGTTGGGTACCGTGATCGGCATGATCGAAATCTTCGGGGCTCAGTCTCCCACCGGTGGCGCAAACCCCGCCACACTGGCCCACGGTATTTCGGTCGCGCTGTACAACACCGCCTTCGGCATCATCGTCGCTGTACCTGCACTGGTCTTCTATCGCCACTTCCGTGGCACAGTAGATAGCCTGATCGTCGAAATGGAACAGCAGGCCATCAAACTGGTGGAAGTTGTTCATGGCGAGCGGGGTTGAGCAATGAACTTTCGTCGCGGCAGACACCGGGAAGAACCTGAAATCAACTTCATTCCGCTGATTGATGTGATGTTGGTGATCCTGATTTTCCTGATGGCCACCACCACCTATTCGAAGTTTGCCGAATTGAAGATCGCCCTACCAACCGCCAATGCTGAAAAGCAGGAAACCAAGACGCAGGAAGTAGAGATTTCAGTCGCTGCGAATGGCAGCTATGCCATCAATGGCAAGCATATCAACTACGAGAACCCAGAAGCATTGGCGGCAGAACTGCGTGGTGCAGCGAATGGCCAGGAACCTGTCATCGTTATCAGCGCCGATAGCGCCACTACCCACCAGTCGGTTATCAATGTCATGGAAGCGGCACGCATTGCTGGCTATGGTAAGTTGACTTTCGCCACGCAGGCTCCACACTAACCATCTTCTGAAAACCTGCCTAAGAACCTGTCAATCTAAAGTCTCGCGAGCTAGGGTAAGACAAGGCGGAAACGTCCTAGGAAGCGGAGTTTACAAGTGGTAGATGAGCATTCCGAGCGCGTTTTCAACGCCGATTGCTGACACGTAGCAGACTTCAGACAGGTTCTAATACCCATTCCCGCTAACAAGCGGGAATGTTTTTTTGTAGAGCCACTGCATGCATACACCGGCCTTTTGGCAAAACCGCTTTCCTGCCACCCTGTTGCTCCCACTGAGCTGGCTGTTTGGCGCACTGGCAGCGAGTCGACGCACGCTCTTTCGGCTTGGCTGGTTACACAGCGAGCGGATAGCAGCTCCGGTGGTGGTGGTGGGTAATATCACAGTAGGCGGTGCAGGTAAGACACCAACAGTACTCTATCTGGCTCAGGCCCTACGCCAGTCTGGTTTGCAAGCCGGCATCATCAGCCGTGGCTATGGCAGCAGTGTGGATGGGATAGCCGAGGTCCCGCCAACGGGTACAGCAAACCAATTCGGCGATGAACCTTTGTTGCTCGCCCGTAGCAGCGGCTGCCCGGTGTTTGTGGGTCGTGACCGAATCGCAGCCGGTAAGGCCTTGTTGGCAGCCTACCCCGCTACAGACTTGATCCTCTGCGACGATGGCTTGCAGCACTACCGCCTGGAACGTGACATAGAAATCGTCGTCATCGATGGCCAACGCGGTCTGCAAAATGGCTGGCGTCTACCCGCCGGTCCTTTACGGGAACCGGTCAGCCGACTGGGCACAGTGGACGCTATCGTGTTCAACGGTGACGTTAAGCAGCCCTTGGCCATACCCCACGATAAAGTCCCGACATTCCAAATGCAGCTATTGCCGGGGCAGGCCTATCGTCTCAAGGCCAGGGAAGAATGTCGCCCGCTGGCGAGCTTTGCCGGGCAAGATCTGGCGGCCCTGGCGGGCATAGGCAACCCTGCCCGTTTCTTTGAAACCTTGCACAATGCTGGCTTGCAGGCGGTGAAGGCATACCCTTTTTCCGACCATCATGCCTATAGCGCAACAGATCTCGCCCAGATCAAAGCGGATATTGTGTTCTGTACAGAGAAAGACGCCGTGAAACTCGCCGCAATCCTGCACGATGTTAATATTTGGGTTGTACCGGTTGTAGCGCAGGTTGCCCCCAACCTTGCCGACTGGCTGATTCAACAGCTGAACACCGCTTCCACCCGGCCACGCAGTCAATAACCATCCGCGTGGCCAAGGCACCTCGTGTGCCATTTATTTTTCGGAATCCCCATGGACGCCAAACTACTTGAAATTCTCGTCTGTCCGGTTTGCAAAGGTCTCTTGCATCTCGATAAGGGGCGCCAGGAACTGATCTGCCGGGGCGACCGCTTGGCCTTCGCCATCAAGGACGGTATTCCCGTCATGTTGGAAAGCGAGGCTCGCGAGCTGCCGGCGGATGAGGAAGTGGGCCAGTGAGCTTCGTTGCCCTGATTCCTGCCCGGCTGGCATCGAGCCGCCTGCCCGAAAAACCCCTGGCCGACATCGGTGGTAAACCGATGATCGTGAGGGTGGCAGAGCGTGCCTTGCAAAGTGGTGCCAGCGCCGTGTATGTCGCCACCGATGACCAGCGTATCTTCGACGCTGTATGCGAGCATGGCTTGAATGCGCTGATGACACGCACCGACCACAGCTCGGGCACCGAACGGCTGGCTGAAGCCGCCGACCTATTGGCACTGCCTGACGAGGCTGCCGTAGTGAATGTACAGGGTGACGAGCCGCTGATTGAACCCGCACTGATCAATGCGGTCGCAACAATGTTGCAACACGACCATACCCTGCCGATGACTACTGCATGCCACGCCATTGCTGGCGCTGAAGACATGTTCAACCCGAATGTAGTCAAAGTCGTACTTGACCACATGGGCCGCGCCCTCTACTTTAGCCGGGCACCCATTCCCTATGCCCGCGACGCTTTTATGCGAACCCGCGAGATGTTGCCGGCCAACCTACCGGTTTTCCGGCATATCGGCATCTACGGCTATCGTGCCGGCTTTCTACGTCAGTACCGCAATCTTGCGCCCTGTGCCCTGGAACAGTTCGAAGCATTGGAACAGCTTCGCGTGCTCTGGCATGGGCATGCCATCGGCGTCGCCGTCATCGAGCATGCGCCTGAAGCCGGCGTAGACACACCGGCCGACCTGGAGCGTGTTCGCCAACATTGGGCCACACAGCAGACATAAGCCGCTCACTGCAATGGCGCATTTATTTGCTCGCCTGATTGCAGCCGAAACAATTTAAACAAACCACTTGAAACCAGGACCCTCCTCCAATGCGATTGATTCTTTTAGGCGCACCCGGTGCCGGTAAAGGCACCCAGGCGAACTTCATCAAAGAAAAGTTCGGTATCCCACAAATCTCGACAGGCGATATGTTGCGTGCAGCCGTCAAGGCTGGCACCCCGCTTGGCCTGGAAGCCAAAGCCATCATGGATGCCGGCGGCTTGGTGCGCGACGACATCATCATCGGCCTCGTCAAGGAACGCATTACGCAGCCCGATGCCGCCAAAGGCTTTTTGTTCGATGGCTTTCCCCGCACGATTCCGCAGGCGGATGCATTGAAGGAAGCGGGCGTTGATATCGATTACGTCGTCGAAATCGATGTCCCCGATAGCGAGATTCTGGAACGTATTACTGGCCGCCGCATCCACCAGGCTTCGGGTCGTGTTTACCATGTCAAATTCGCCCCGCCCAAGGTCGAAGGCAAAGACAACGACACCGGCGAAGCACTGGTGCAACGCGATGATGACAAGGAAGACGTCGTCAAAAAGCGCCTCTCGGTCTACCACGAGCAAACCAAAGTGCTGGTCAGCTATTACGGCAAACTGGCCAAATCGGGCGATGCCAAAGCACCTAAGTACATCAAGATCCCCGGCGTCGGTGCAGTTGATAAGATTCGCGATACGGTGTTCAACGCACTGGGCGCTTAAAAAACCGTCTTGAAGAAAATGTTGGTCAAAACAGGCGGCTCATCCGCCTGTTTTCTTTTGGGGCTTGGACTTGCTGACTGGACTTAACCACCTGACCCTGGCGGTACACGACGTGGAAAAGAGCTTTCGCTTCTATGTCGACCTCCTTGGTGCGGAACCACATGCCCGCTGGGATGCCGGCGCCTACCTGAGCATTGGCGATCTATGGCTGTGCTTGTCGCTCGACCTGACGCGGCAGCCCGATACTGCGCCGGATTACACGCATTACGCCTTCAGCACCGACAACTTTTCAGTCACTGCAGCGAGACTACGCAATGCCGGTGTACACGAATGGAAAGTGAACCAAAGCAAAGGTGATTCACTCTATCTACAGGACCCGGATGGACACCGGCTTGAAATCCACGCTGGCGACCTTACTGCCCGCCTGGCAGCTTGCCGCATCGCGCCTTATACCGGCATGGTATTTTTCGAGTCTAACGAGGAGACCATGTGTACTACGGCGAACGCTTAAACAGTCTTACTCATCTGGCCGGTACGCTTTTCAGCATTGCCGGCTTGGTGGTGTTGGTCGTGCTGGCCAGCCAACAGGGCGATCCTTGGAAAATCGTCAGTTTCAGCATCTACGGTGCAATGCTCGTGGTGCTCTATGGTTTTTCCACGCTGTACCACAGTATCCAGCACGTCAAAGCCAAAGCAGTGCTGCAGAAATTCGACCATTGCGCCATCTACCTGCTGATCGCCGGCACTTACACACCGTTCGCCCTGGTCACCCTACGTGGTGGATGGGGCTGGACGCTGTTTGGAATTACCTGGGGACTAGCCCTCTTCGGCATCATCCAGGAACTGACGCTTGGCCGACGTACACGCATATTGTCGATGATTCTTTACGTCGTGATGGGTTGGATGGTCGTGATTGCCATCAAACCACTGATTGCCGCCCTGCCAACCAGTGGACTGGCTTGGTTGGCGATAGGCGGAATTGCCTATAGCGGTGGCATCTACTTTTTTCTTCATGACGAAAAGGTTCGCCACTACCACGGAATCTGGCATCTATTTGTCCTGCTGGGCAGCTTGTGCCAGTACGTCAGTGTGTTGTTCTACGTAGCTTAGCGTCGCTCTGACAAAGATGCACTTAGCCCCACGCAGCCAGGCGTAATTCGTAGTTTCGGACTACAATTGCGGCCGTCTATTGCCTGTCGGGAGCACCCATGCTGCGCCGCTTGCTGATTTCCTCCGCCTGCCTTGCCAGTAGTGCACTTTATGCCGCTGAACCCGCTATTGAGCTGGATGTCACGGTAAAAGCCCCCGTCAGTGCAGTCTGGCAGGCCTGGACCAGTAACGAAGGCATCACCAGCTTTTTTGCGCCTGAAGCGAACGTGGAATCCCACCCGGACGGCCCGTTCCACATCTATATGGACCCCTACGGCGAACCGGGCATGAAGGGCGCAGACACCATGCAGGTGCTGGCGGTCGAACCCGAACAATTATTGTCCTTCACCTGGAATGCACCACCTCATCTAGCCGCAGCGCGGGCACAGCGCACTGTGGTCATCTTGCGCTTTGCACCAGAAGGCGAAGCTACCCACCTGACACTGACGCATTTGGGCTGGGGCAGTACTGGCGAGTGGCCCAAAGCCAAGGCTTACTTCGAAAAAGCGTGGCCAAAGGTGCTGAAGAATCTACAAACCCGTTTCGAAACGGGTAAGCCCCACGACTGGACTGAGTGGCGTGAACAACTCAAGCAATGGCACGCCCAAGAAGCGGCCAAACAAAAATAGAAACCTGACTGCCCCAAGATGGCGACAAAGCCTGTTCGCCAACCATCTTGCCCAGCACATTTCCCTATGGAGTATTCATGAGCATCAAGAACGCCTTTTATGCCCAATCAGGTGGCGTCACCGCCGTTATCAACGCCTCCGCCGCCGGCGTCATTGAGACGGCCCGCCAGCATAGCGGCAAGATTGGCACGGTCTACGCCGGCCGTAACGGCATTATCGGCGCGCTGACCGAAGACCTGATCGATACTTCGCTGGAGAGCGCAACAGATATCGCCCGACTCAAGCACACCCCGTCAGGCGCTTTCGGGTCCTGCCGCTACAAGCTTAAAAGCGTTGAAACCCACAAGGAACAATACGAACGCCTGATTGAGGTCTTTAAGGCCCATAACATCGGTTACTTCTTCTACAACGGCGGTGGCGACTCAGCCGACACCTGCTACAAGGTGGCACAGCTTTCCGAAACGATGGGCTACCCCATCCAAGCTATCCATGTGCCCAAGACGGTGGACAACGACCTGCCCATTACCGACTGCTGCCCCGGCTTTGGCTCGGTGGCCAAATATGTCGCTACCTCGATTCGCGAAGCAGGTTATGACGTCGCCTCGATGTCCAAGACCTCAACCAAGGTCTTTATCCTGGAAGTGATGGGTCGCCACGCCGGCTGGATTACCGCCGCATGCGGGCTAGCCGCCGAAGCAGAAGGCGAAGGCCCACATATCCTGTTGTTCCCGGAAATCGAATTCGACGAAGCAGCCTTCCTGGCCAAGGTAAAAGCCGCGGTGGAAAAATACGACCACTGCGTGATCGGCGTATCGGAAGGCATCAAAAACAAGGATGGCAAGTTCCTGTCTGAGACGGGCTTGAAGGACGCCTTCGGCCATGCGCAACTCGGTGGCGTTGCCCCCACCATCGCCCAACTGGTGAAGGATAAGCTCGGCTACAAATACCACTGGGCCGTGGCTGACTATCTTCAGCGCGCAGCCCGGCATATCGCCAGCAAAACCGACGTGGAACAGGCCTACGCACTTGGCAAAGCCGCTGTAGAGATGGCCTTGGCCGGCAAGAACTCGGTCATGCCGGCCATTCGCCGTTTAAACGACTCACCCTATCAATGGGATATTGTTGAAGCGCCGTTAAGCAAGGTCGCCAACGTAGAAAAATTCATGCCACGCGACTTCATTACACCAGATGGCTTCCACATCACGGATGCCTGTCGCCGCTATCTGTCGCCCCTGATCGAAGGCGAAGACTACCCACCCTTCAAAAACGGCCTGCCCAACTACGTACGCCTACAAAACCGCTTGATTACCAAGAAATTGCCGGAATTCAACGTCTAGAACCTAATTGCCATTGGCTATGCAGCCGTGAGCTAGCGCACGGCTGCTGCGGATGCCATAGCACTTGCCCACTCGTACTAAATATCTGTAACCACCGTTCCTGCTAGAGGATGTCGACACTGGCTTTTTCCGCTTTAGCCCATTCGCAAAGTGTTGTACCTGATTCAAAGCTGAACGCGTCTTTGCTTTGTTTACCAAGTGCTAACTAGAGCACTTAAATTAACGATAATTTGATATGTAGTTGCGCATGATGCGTGCGACATCAATCTTCCGAATGCCCTGCTCCAAGATGGCCGCCAACCTTTGCCCCTCTGCCGTTTTCTTAAAACAAACGTAAAGGTCCTTTTCTTCCAGTAATTTGCTATTGATTGAAAGTTGGCTGGAAACTGCACTAACTTCACGATCGTGCATGATCAGATAGGCAAAAACGTAGGGGTCGATGATAGCCAGGTCGACACGACTATTGGCCAGCTTGAAAAGATTGACGACATCATCGACTGACTTATCCACTCGCTGTTTGCCGCTGGCAACGCGTTGGTCAAACTCCGCTGTATTCACGTAGTCCTGCACCACACCAACTGTCCACTGAGACAGATCCTTAATGTCTTTCCACTGTACTGGCTTATTTTTTCGCTGTGCCAACCCGAGTGGACCTCTGCCGATAGAAGTCGACAACGCGCACCGCTGCTTTACTTCTTCCGAAGAATATTCGGGGAAGTAAGCCATCGTATTGGCATCTTTCTCTGCCATCTTGATGGCGCGTACCCATGGGTAAAATTTGATTCTTACCTCGTAACCCATTGCCTTGAAGGCGGCGCGGACCACTTCACTGCTACCACCTTGGTCTGACAGAGTGCTCCCTGTGTAAGGTGGCCAGTCCAGCGACGCAAAGGTTAGTACCTTGCTGTCTGCGGCCGCTTTAATAAAGCCACTGCACGCCAGCATACCAACCAAAAATTTAAGTAATACGTTCAAGACTGGGCCCCAATGAACACTGCAATGTTGATTAGTGACTCACATGTACATTGCAGAATAGTTCAGCCGAATCGTGCTTACTCTTGAGATGTTGGCTGCTGGATCATTCAAGCCCTACTCACCGCTGATTCAGCAAACAGCCTATAGACCAAGGCTCATGGGAGTGAGACGCTCTCCAGCTATGAAACCTAAGTATAGACATAGGGATTCCGGGTTGAATTGACGCAGAAGGTAGCCACGTAGCAGCGCGGTGAAACAATATAAAAGTCTCGGTCCACAAACATAGTGGGATTGGTAGTTATCATGGCAGCACCTCATGCAGGACCACTGTCCTGCGTGCAGTAAATAGGTCGCGTGATTTACCAATGATGGAGAAAGACTTGCAATACCTGACTGATGTTACGCAGTGCATACGATAACCTGTCGCCATGAAGAACAAAGAACTCGATTTGTACACCGACTATTTGCTGAGCACGTTTGGTGCGGCGACAGCAACGGGCTTGTCGGCGATGGTAGG
>NZ_PDZH01000087.1 GCF_002735695.1 Chitinimonas sp. BJB300 | reverse complement strand
CATCGCCGACAAGCCCGTTGCTGTCGCCGCGCCAAACGTGCTCAGCAAATAGTCGGTGTACAAATCGAGTTCTTTGTTCTTCATGGCGACAGGTTAGCGTATGCACTGCGTAACATCAGTTACTAAGAGTAAATGCGCTTGCCGACGCGCAGCAAACTTTGAACCGGTTCCTAGCTATTGCCCAGGTACTTGGGGTTACCGTATCAGGCAGGCGCTCGCATCGCCTGCGCGATGGCAGCCGCAGCGCGACATAGTTGAGCGTCGGTATTGAGCAGGTCGGGACAAAGCCGCAAACCTGCAGCGCGGGCATCACCATTGATGCCCATCTGCTTGAGTTGCTCGGCCAATCGCTTCGGCTCGGCATGCGGGAGGGTGATAAACGCACCGTAGTGCACAGAAGCGCCAAAGCTGGCGACACCTTGGTCCGCTAGGTTTTCTGCCAATAGCTGCTTCTGCCTCAGGGAATAAGCACGCAGCCGATCTACCCCCAGAGCGGCAATCAATGCCAAACCCGACCTGGCTTGATAAAAGCCCAGCGGGTTAAAGGTTGACTCTAGCCAGGCATCGCCGCCGTCTGCAAACTGCGGTGGCACGGGGCGCTGATAGGCAAATGGGTCACGCTTGGCGAACCAGCCTGTATCCAACGTGGTGTGGCGATGGTCCAGCAGATGTGGGGCAATATAAAGCCAGCACACCCCCGGCCCACCACGCAGATATTTGTAACTGCCGGCAATGGCGTAGTCGACTCCCAGCGCGATCAAGTCCAATGGCAACACGCCGTAGCTGTGGTACACATCCAGCAATACCCTTGTACCGGCTGCATGCGCTGCGGCAATCAGGGTTGGCAGTCCCTCCAGAATCTGCCCCGTGGCAAAGAAAATATGCGAGACCACCAGCAAGTCCACCTCCGCCAGCCCAGCGATCATATCCTCGACGTGAATCAAACCATCATCGCGGGAGGCCACCCAACGTACGTTGGCACGCCCTTTTGCAGCATATTGCTTGAGGATATGGTCGATGGAGTCAAATTCAGCGTCGGTAGCCAATACCGTCGGTACAAGCTCATAGCTATTCAACACTGCCCGCAAACCTTGGCCAGCGCTGGTCTTGGGGATAATACAATCGGTTCGCCCCATACCGGGCTGCGCGGCGCTTAACAAGCCGGCCGTGTTGGCACGCCACGCCTGCATCTCCCCCCACCACGGTCCCCACGCCGAATCCACGTCCTCATACCAAGCGGCTAGCCCTTCAGCCACATCGGCGGCCAATGCATCAAGGGGCCGGCCAAGAGAGTGGTTGGCAAGGTAAATTTCGCGGCTATCGCGTGCCAATATTTTGGAAAAAAGGGGGTGAATATGCTTGATCAGACCCGATTCGGTCAGCGCAGCATCGCCCAACTGTGCAGCAGCGGCAGAGAGTAATAAAGACATCAGCTAACTCAAATGAAGAGATATGTCGTGGTCTGGCCTACCACTTGAACACGACTGGTTTCAAAAGCGAAGCGTGTGATCCTGCACCGCTCTCCACACCACCAAGTCGATTAGGCATTTACCGCATCAACCACAAGCCACCAGGGCTCAGGTAGCGACAGCTACTGCCTGTTGATGCGCCAGTACCAGCGGCTGCAAAGGAAAATCGCAAGCATCCTCGCCCCAGATAGCGGCCATATCTATCGCGCCACGCAACGCCTTGCCGCTCAGCGTATCGACAATCGACGTATCAATCGACTGGGTCTGCCGACGAATAGGCGGTTGATACGTCGTGCCATCCGGCGCTTGCAAAGCATGTACCCAGGGGGCATTGACCCATTCGGTGGCAGTGCTAACCACGGCGACTTCACCATTCGCCAGCAACACCAAACTGCCTATTGGGTAGACCCCCAGTGCCCGGATGAAATACGCGCCGACCAGCACATCAAAATGCCGGCCACGTTCTATCAGGACATCGCGCAGTACCAGGCGAGTGTCATCCATCTGCCGGAGTGCACATTCGTCCACCCGTGCACAGAAAATATCAGCCAGCCCGATCAGTTGGCTGGCCTGAGCCACGCGGCTGCCGTACAAGCCGTAGGGGTACCCCGATCCATCAATGAGTTCGTGGTGCTCCAACACAGCACGCAGCCACAGCTCATCGGCCACCCCGAGTTCACGTAGCTTCTCCATGCCGGTAACCGGGTGGCGAACATCCTGCAACGGTAGATCGCCACCGTCTTGAAGCCCGATATTCATGGTGAGCGCAGCCGCTAGCACCGATCGGGTGTGCGCTTCATTCGTATGCATAGCATCCAGCACTGCCGCTGTCACACAGGCGGTACTGACCGCATGGCGGACAGCATAGCTACCACCACGTTGCAGCAGCACCGTCGCAATCACGACATCGGGATTGCGTTGGTAGGCAACGCGCAGCATATCCACCACCGCCAGCACATTGATAGCGAAGCTCTCTACAGTCTGCTCCGGGCGCTTGATGAGCGCCTCCATACGATGCACTGCATGCAATACCAACTGCAACGGTGTGGCAGGTGGTTGGTGCCAGGCAAGGCTGGTTTCCATATAGAGACCCAGTTCCAGCAATCCCTCCAAGGCATCGGCCGATTCAATGGCGCTGTCCTCGGTAAACAACAGCGTACCCTTCTGGCTATAAAGCGGCCAGGGCAATGATTGGGCTACACCCAACTCACCTTCGCGTATGCGTCGCAGGATCATGCTTTCCTCCACCTTAAGTTCGCCGGCACCACGTAGTAGCTTTCCTTATTCTATGTGCAGCGCACCATCCTGCCATCTCGCAGTTATAACTCACTACGCACCTGAAAGAGCTCCGGAAAGAAGGTGAGTTCCAGTGCGCGCTTGAGAAAGGCGACACCGCTGGAGCCGCCCGTCCCCTGTTTGAATCCAATGATGCGCTCCACTGTCTTCATATGCCTAAACCGCCAAAGCTGGAAGGCTTCTTCTACATCCACCAGCTTTTCCGCCATTTCATAAGCATCCCAATGCACTTGGGGTTGCTGGTAGATGGTCTTCAATACCGCCACCACATCACGATTGGCAACGTAGGACTGGCTGAAATCCCGTTGCAAGCACGCTATCGGCACAGGAAAACCACGTCGGCCCAAATGCTGCAAGAAAGCATCCCACAAGCTCGGCGCATGTAAGTCGTGTTGGATTTGTGCATACAAAGCAGCATCGTATTTGAATACTTCGGCTTGCCCGGCGTGCTTGTTGCCCAGCAAGAACTCCAGCGTGCGGTATTGATGCGACTGAAAGCCCGATGACTGGCCAAGAACCGGGCGAAATTCCAAGTATTCGGACGGCGTCATGGTCTCAAGCACTGCCCACATATTGAAGAGCTGCTGCTGAATGAGCTTCACTCGCGCCAGTATCTTGAAGCAAGGCTCCAGTTCATCGCGCTCGACGTAGCCGATTGCCGCACGCAATTCATGGATAAGTTGCTTAAGCCACAATTCCGACACCTGATGCTGAACGATGAACAGCATCTCATCATGATGCATTGGTGTGGACAGCGGCTGTTGCGCCCCCAGTAACTGATCAAGGCAGAGGTAACCACCATAACTGAGCCGATTGGTAAAATCGGTTTGGATGCCTGCTTCGATATCGCGTTGATTCACTTTCATATTTACCTGTTCTGAGTTGATCAGCCTGGCGCATGTGCGGGACGTATGCCTGATTCAAGCATAGCCAATACCTATCGATTGGTTTTAATAATACAATTTTATAAATCAATAGGCATTTGCAATAATGCATCCACCCCGACGCAAGCGCTGTTTCATGAGGAGAGCCTGTATGCACATTTCCACTGTTCCCCACTGGTTAAGCGAGTTGCTGGCGAATTACGCGCTAGCTTATTGAATGTCTACAACCGTCCCGATGCTAAGGAATAAAACATGAGCCAATACCTGACCACTGCCAACGGCGCACCGGTGGCCGACAACCAGAATTCGCAAACTGCCGGTGCACGAGGGCCCGTCTTGATCGAGGATTTTCACCTGATCGAAAAACTGGCCCACTTCAATCGTGAACGCGTGCCGGAACGGGTTGTACACGCCAAGGGATCAGGTGCATTCGGCACCTTCACGGTGACACAAGACATCACGCAGTACACAAAAGCCAAGGTGTTTGGCTCGGTTGGGAAGCAAACTCCGGTCTTTCTACGCTTTTCCACGGTAGGTGGCGAACAAGGCTCGGCTGATACCGAACGTGACCCGCGAGGTTTCGCCATCAAGTTTTATACCGAGGAAGGCAACTGGGACATCGTCAGCAACAATACCCCCGTGTTTTTTATCCGTGATGCCATCAAGTTCCCTGACTTCATTCACACCCAAAAGCGCGACCCGCAGACCCACCTTAAATCACCCACCGCCATGTGGGATTTCTGGTCCAAGAGCCCTGAGTCGTTACATCAGGTCACCATTCTGTTTTCCGACCGCGGCACGCCCGATGGCTATCGTTTCATGCACGGCTTTGGCAGCCATACCTTCAGCTTGATAAACGCAGCCAATGAACGAGTTTGGGTGAAGTTTCATTTCAAATCCAAGCAAGGCATCAAGAATCTTCATCCGACCGATGCAAAAAGGCTAGCGGGTGAAGACCCTGACTACGCTCAGCGTGACCTGTTCCACGCCATCGAACACGGCGACTTTCCCAAATGGCGTGTCTGTATCCAAGTCATGACACAGGCACAAGCCGCCCAGCACAAAGACAACCCTTTCGATGTCACCAAGGTATGGTCGCATAAACAGTTCCCGTTGGTTGAGGTCGGCGAACTTGAGTTGAACCGCAACCCAGCCAATTACTTTGCAGAAGTGGAACAGTCAGCATTTGCGCCACCGAATGTCGTGCCAGGTATCAGTTTTTCCCCGGACAAGATGCTGCAAGGCAGGCTATTCGCCTATCCCGACGCGCATCGCTACCGGATTGGCGCCAACTTTGCCCAACTACCGGTGAATGCACCCCAATGCCCCTACCATACACACCATCGCGATGGTGCGATGCAGTTCGGCGACAACGGCGGTGCAGGCCCAAACTATGAGCCCAACCGCTTTGGTACCGGGGCGCAAGCCGAATCATTTGCCGAACCGGCGCTGCCAATTGAAGGTGCTGCGGGCCGTTACAATCATCGGGCAGGTAACGATGACTTCAGCCAAGCCGGTGACCTATTCCGCCTGATGAATACCGAGCAAAAAGCCTTACTGATTGCCAATATCGTAGGAGCCATGCAAGGTGTACCGCGTGACATTCAACTGAAACAAGTTGAACATTTCACCCGGGCGGATGCGGCCTACGGTGCGGGTGTGGCAGCAGGATTAGGGCTTGCTTAAGATCTGGCGGCCCAAACAAGACCAATACTCGCGTTCATGCAGGCCGCCACCCTACCGATTACCCAAAGACCACAACCGCATGTTAAGGAGTAAAGCATGGACATTCACCTGGGCATCCCCGAAGCCAAACGCCAAGCGATTGCCGAAGGCCTGTCGCGCCTGTTAGCCGACACCTACACCCTTTACTTGCAAACACACAACTTCCATTGGAACGTCACCGGGCCTATGTTCAACAGCCTGCATTTGATGTTCGAGAACCAATATACGGAACTGGCATTGGGTGTGGACTTGATTGCTGAACGGATACGGGCGCTGGGCATGCCTGCCCCCGGCACCTATTCCTCCTTCAGCAAGCTTTCTACCGTGGCGGAAATCGAAGGCGTACCACCAGCCAAGGAAATGATTGGCATCTTGCTGAAGGGACAGGAGACGGTAGTGCGTACTGCGCGCCAGCTATTGCCTTTGGTGAGCGAAGTGGGTGACGAATCAAGCGCCGACCTGTTGACTCAACGCCTGCAAGTGCATGAGAAGACCGCTTGGATGTTGCGAAGCCTGCTGGAATAAGCGGCATTTTGCAGTAGCCGCAAGTTGTGGCCCCATGGCGCAGCAACCCGGTAATCATCCCGGCTGCGCCAATACGAAGTAGACATGAGAACGGCGCCATCGGCGCCGTTTTTACCATTCACTGCTCAGGCAGTGCTTAGACCACAGCGTCCTTCAGTGCCTTCACCGCGGTAAAAGCAGGCACGCGCTTGGCTGGAATCTGGATTTCTGCACCGGTCTTAGGGTTACGACCAGTCTTGGCTGCCTTGTCCTTAATTTTCAGCTTGCCTACACCAGGGAGGGTCACTTCTTCACCTGCCTTAAGCTGGGTGTGTACAACACCTGTCAGGGCGACCAATACACGGGTCACATCAGCCTTCGATACATCTTGGCCGTCTTTACCGGCTTGCACGGTGATCGCTTCGATCAGTTGAGCTTGATTCATAAATTTGCTCCTTGAGCGGAATAAGTCTTATGGAAAAATCGGTTGAGCCTGGGGTTGCTAACCCGGCAACGGCCGGCGCAAAAATGCGCTCCAGCGGCTGCGAAGCGTGCAGTATTGCGGCTTTGTGCCCAAGGCTCAAGCACCGTGTGTAGATACAGGCCGTATTACTACTCGGTAATACACTATTTTTCCCTGCACCTACCGATCTCTTAATACAAAAAATCAAGCACTTGTCATATCTGCTACCCCTTTTTCCATCTCATCCGGTTTTCTTGCTGATTTATGCGCTGAAACCCCCGCTCCACCATTAAAATACGATGCGAGCAGCTGTCAGCAAGGTGAAGCGCAGCGCAAAAGCCGGCATGTACTTTTGTACATGAGGCTGCAAACTGTTTGCGAGGGCTTTTGAGCAGCACAGAATCCCTGGTCACGGCTGCGCAGTAAGATCTTGAACAGATTCACATAAACAACAGGGGCAGTGTCCTTGCCTGAAGTGGCACGACAGCGCCGACGGCAAGCACCATCAATCGGTAAATTCCACTACTTTGATGATCAATATCCTGTCACACCAAACACGTAGGCGACGCTATCAAATTCATTTCATTCTTACCTAAAACTTCATTTGCGATCCCCTTGCATCAAAAAGGAATACCTATGCATAAACCCCTATTCATGCTGCTTGCTGTCCTATTGGCAGGCACGACAATGGCCGAAACAACGTTGAGCGGCACCGTTACCTATACCGAGAAAACAACACTGCCCAGCAACGCCATGCTGGAAGTCAGTCTGCAAGATGTCTCTTTTGCTGATGCCCCCGCCAAGGTCGTTACCCGCATCACCGTGGTTGCACCGGGCCAGCCGCCCATTCCTTTCAAGCTGCGTTTCGACCCCAAAAGCATCGACCCAAAACATAGCTATACGCTGAGCGCCCAGATCACCGCCGCCAGCAAGCTGCTGTTCACAACCGATAGCCGAAATCTCGTCAAGGCCAATGGTAGTGATGGACCACAAAGTCTGAAAATGGTGCCGGTAACCGAAGGAAGCAGCCGGGTCACGCCGCTGCAAGACAGCTATTGGAAGCTTGTCGTAATAAACGGAAAGCCACTGACACCTGCCAAGGGGCGCAATGAGCTTTACCTGCAATTCAACAGTGAAGGCAGACGGCTTGTAGGGTCGACCGGCTGTAATCGCCTCATGGGCGGCTATACCTTGGTGGGTGGTGGCATCAATTTCACTGGTCTGGTCGCAACGCGGATGGCTTGTACCGAAGGTGGTGAACTTGAACCGCTCTTCCTGGATGCCCTGGGCAAAGTAAAACGCTGGCGCCTGCAATCCAATAAACTCAGCTTGTTTGACAGCAAGAAACAGCTATTACTCACCTTTGAAGCGGGTACTGCGCCCAAATCTTGATAGAAACGATGGCATGCCTAGGCACGGCTATCGCGGCCCAAGCATGTGACTTAGAACCTGTCTAAAGTACCGAAAGCTAGGGCAAGACAAGAGAAAACAACCGAGGAAGCGGTGTTTACGCATGGTAAATGCGCATTCCGAGGACGCTTTCAACACCGTATTGCCAACGCACAGCAGACTTTAGACAGGTTTTTACACCCACACCTAGCTAATGGCGACAGGCAGGGTCAAAGTCTCCTTTACCTCCTCCATCACCACATAACTGCGTGACTCCACCGCCCCTGGCAGATTAAGCAGGATATCGCCCAACAAAAGCCGGTATTGCGACATATCGGAGATACGCGCCTTGACCAAATAGTCGAAATCGCCCGAGACCAGATGGCATTCGACGATGTTAGGCAGCTTCATCACTTCACGACGAAACTGATCAAATATCTCCGCAGACTTAGCCGCCAAGCGCAATTCGACAAACACCAACTGGGCGCACGCCACCGCCCGTGGATTAACCCGGGCGTAATACCCCTCGATGATCCCAGCACGCTCCAGCCGCTTAACCCGCTCTGAAGTAGGCGTCGTCGACAACCCTACCTTCTCAGCCAACTCCGTCAGCGCCATGCGGCCATCCTGCTGTAACAGGGACAGTATTCTGCGGTCGATCCGATCTAACTCTTTCATATTGTCATCATCCAGATTTTTTAATGCCTAACTGCAATTTAACGTGAATTTATCCTGACTTTTTATCTTATCTTGGCGACACTTTTTGTGATTTGCTCAATACACTGCGCAAATTAACCAAAATCGGATAGCAGGCGGCATAAATCATGCATGTAATTGTTCTTGGCGGGGGTGTTATTGGGGTTACAACCGCCTACTATCTGGCGCGTGCAGGCATAAAAGTAACAGTGGTAGAACGCCAATCCGCTGTGGCATTGGAAACAAGCTTTGCCAACGCCGGCCAAATCTCGCCCGGTTACTCCACGCCGTGGGCTGCCCCAGGTATTCCGACCAAGGGCTTGAAGTGGTTGTTCCAACGCCATGCCCCGCTCGCCATAAAACCGGATGGCAGTCTGTTTCAATTGCAGTGGATAGCGCAAATGCTGGCCAACTGTAATAGCGCTGCCTACACACAGAACAAAGAACGCATGATGCGGTTATCCGAGTACAGCCGTGACTGCCTGCGCGAACTGCGTAGCGAGATCGGTGTGCAGTATGAAGAACGTACAGGCGGCACCCTGCAGCTATTCCGTACCCAGCAGCAACTCGATAGCGCTGCACGTGATATCGGGGTGCTCGAAGCTTGCGGCGTACCCTTCGAGCTATTGGACCATGCCGGCTGCGTGAAAGCCGAACCGGCGCTGGGCTTGGTGCCAGGTCGGGCCGTAGGTGGCTTGCGCCTGCCAAACGATGAGACAGGCGATTGCCAGCGCTTCACAACCGAGCTTGCCAAGCGTGCGCAGCAAATCGGCGTCGAATTCCGCTTCAATACCGAAATTGATACGCTTCAGATTCTGCGCGACCGTATTGCGGGCGTCACGCTGAAAAATGGCACATGGCTGCAAGCCGACCATTATGTGGTGGCCATAGGCAGCTTCAGCCGCCAATTGTTGCGCCATCTGGGCTTGAACCTGCCGGTTTATCCCACCAAAGGTTATTCGCTGACCATGCCCATCACCAACCCAGCCGGCGCGCCGGTTTCCACGGTGCTGGACGAAACCTACAAGATTGCCATCACCCGTTTCGACCAACGCATCCGGGTAGGCGGTATGGCGGAATTAAGCGGTTATGACCTGAGCCTGAATCCTCGCCGCCGTGCGACATTAGAAATGGTCGTAAACGATCTTTTCCCTACGGGCGGCGATATCCAGGCGGCAAGCTTTTGGACTGGCTTACGTCCCATGACGCCCGATGGCACGCCTATCATAGGCCGTACGCCTTACGCCAATCTGAGCCTGAACACCGGCCATGGCACCCTCGGATGGACCATGGCCTGCGGTTCGGGCAAGTTACTGGCTGATCTGGTTACCGGCCAGCAAACACAAATCAGTACCGCCGGTCTGGATATTGAGCGTTATGGCGCCAAAGCATTCAACCATCGGCTTACGCAGCTCAAGCCTTCAATTACCTGATCACACCCCCTCAGCACTGCCACCCCGTATCACGTTGAGACTCCGTGTCTCTGCCCGCCGCCTCGGACTGTACCGGGCTGCGGGCGTTTTTTTACCCGATAATCATATTCTTCGCCGCCTAGCCCATCGCCATGAGTCGCCCACTTACCGCCACCATCCACCTTTCCACCTTGCGACATAACTACCTGCTGGCCAAACGCCTGCATGGCGGCCGTGTACTAGCTGTTGTCAAAGCCAATGCTTACGGCCATGGCGCCGTTCGTTGCGCCAGCGCGTTGGCCTCCCTGGTCGATGGCTTTGCCGTTGCTACCATCGAAGAAGCCATTCAACTGCGCGAGGCTGGCATCGACAGGCCTATCCTATTGCTGGAAGGATGGTTCGAACCCTGCGAGCTAGTGCTCATCCAGCAATATGATCTCTGGACCGCCCTGCACAGCATGGCGCAGATTGTCGATATAGAAGTCGCCAATATCCATAAGCCGCTCACCGTATGGATCAAAGTCGACAGCGGTATGCACCGGTTAGGCATCAATGCCGGAGATTTTGCGCTAGCACATGCACGTCTGTTAGCAACGGGCCGTATCGATAAAATCGTGGCCATGACCCACTTCTCCCGCGCCGATGAGCTCGACAGTCAGTGCACACCTCAACAGATCGACCGTTTTACCAAGGCGGTTGCAGGCTTGAATGTAGAAACCAGCCTGAGCAACTCCGGTAGCATTCTTGCGTGGCCCGCCGCACATGGCGATTGGGGACGGGCAGGCGTCATGCTTTATGGCGGAACGAGCACTGATCGCGTCCTCCCCGACTGGCCACTGCCCGTTATGAACTTCGACAGCAAGATCATCGCAGTGCGTGAGTTGGCCGCCGGTGAACCCCTCGGCTACGGTGCGCGCTTTCATACCGATCGCCCCACACGCGTGGGCGTCGTCGCCTGTGGTTATGCCGACGGTTACCCACGCGCCGTACCTACCGGTACCCCTGTGCTGGTCAATGGGCAACGCAGCCGAATTATCGGCCGGGTATCGATGGATATGCTGACCGTGGACCTCAATGACATCACAGGAGCCGACGTAGGTAGCACCGTGAGGCTATGGGGTGAAGGTTTACCTGCAAGCGAAGTTGCCGCCGCGGCGGGCACGATCGACTATGAACTTTTCTGCAATGTAAAACGGGCGCATCAAATCTACGAAGACTAAGACTTTGAACTGGTTCTAAGAACCTGTCTAAAGTCTCGCGAGCGAAGGCAAGATAAGGCGAAAACAGCCGAGGAAGCGGAGGTAACAAGTGTTAATGAGCATTCCGAGGGTGTTTTCAACGCCATATTGTCGACGCACAGCAGACTTTAGACAGGTTTTAAGCGCGCCTTGAATAGCCCTCAGGGCACGTTGACTTGCGCATCCCCGGCAAGCAGCCCTAGTCTTGACGGATCATTTCCCCACCTTGCAAACTGATATGTCTACCGCCTCGCTCTACATAGGCCTTATGTCTGGTACCAGTCTTGACGGCATCGACTGCGTCCTGGTCGACTTTGCCAGCAAGCGCCCTACCCTACTGGCCAGCCATTTATTGCCGTTTAGCCCTGACTTACGCGCTGAGCTCTTAAGCTTGCAAATACCCGGCGACAATGAATTACACCGGGTCATGTTGGCTGCGAATGCACTGGCGGACGCCTATGCGAAATCCATCGATCTAACCCTGCATAAGGCCAACCTTACATCCAACGCCGTGTGCGCCATCGGCATGCATGGGCAAACCCTTCGTCATCGCCCGGAGTTGGGCTTTACCGTACAAATCGGTAACGCGGCACGGCTGGCTGAGCGTACAGGCATTACCGTCGTCAGTGATTTCCGCAGCCGTGACGTAGCAGCTGGTGGTCAAGGCGCACCATTGGTACCGGCCTTCCATCACAGTATGTTTGGTGATACTAGACACCGCGTCATCATGAATATCGGCGGCATCGCCAACGTTACTGATCTTCCGGCAAACGGGATGGTACGTGGCTGGGATACGGGGCCGGGCAATGTCTTGATGGATGGCTGGATCAGTCGGCACCAAGGCGTCGCCTACGATGCCGACGGCGCATGGGCGCGCGCTGGCCAAGTGCAACCTGACTTGTTAGCGCAATTACTGGCAACACCCTATTGCCAGCAACCGCCACCCAAAAGTACCGGGCGCGACTTGTTTCAGCTGGCGTGGCTCGACCAACAGCTTGCAAGTCATCCCTCCTTTGCCACAGAAGATGTACAAGCCACGCTTCTGGCGTTTACTGCGGAAAGCATCGCCTATCAGGTCAAGCGGGAAGCGCCTGAAGTCTGCGAGGTCTATGTATGCGGTGGCGGCGCACGTAACAGCGCGTTGATGGATTCTTTGGCAACCAAACTCGACCCCATCCCAGTGACAAGTACCCAAGCGATCGGTCTGCATCCCGATTGGGTTGAAGCGGTTGCCTTTGCATGGCTGGCAAAGCAATGCCTAAACCAGCAACCTGGCAACTTACCCACAGTTACCGGTGCTCGCGGTCCAAGAATACTGGGTGCCATTTACCCAGCCTAAGCCGTGATTTTTTTGGCCGTCTCATCAGTATGTGGTCTAGGGGAGCATTTCAGTGGTGCCCATGGGCATGTAATGCATGCAAACTGCTTCTGATTGCCCGCTTGGCATCAAAACGCTGCCAAAGTTTCTCATGAAAGAAATAGGCGACGGTGTTTACAGCCGGCTCGACCAGCGCCAAGGTACTGCTGATACCAATACTGCCGGTCAATAGATAGGCCACGGTAAACGCCACCGTAAAATGGGTTATGGCAAAGGTGATGGTTTTGATCATGTCAGGCTCCTTGTAAGTATTGCTGCATACGTTACAGGAATGATAATTATTCTCAATAAATTTGAGAATTTAATTCTCTCAAACATCCCAATAGCCATGCCCTATTGTATCTATGCAACAAGTACGCCCCCCCATAAAACCATCACCCCGAAGACTGCAACTCCCTACTTGCAAACGAAACACTACGTTTTGCCGAATTAAGCTGGTTTTACCAAACCTTGGCAGATAGGCTTCTGTGCATCGCTTGCTGGCAGCTTGGTACAAATGCTGCCAAGTTGACCCAACGCTTTCTTGACGACAACATCATGTTGTTTGGTCTTGTTCCACTCAGCCAGCTTGGCGACGATTTTTTCCAACGAGCGCCGATTACGTTCGTAAAAGGCGTTTTGCGTATCGGCCACTTCACTGAACACCGCTTGAGTCGCCTGGCTGATACGGGCTTCGTCCTGAGGGGACAGCTCAACCAGAGCCGCTACATAGGTTCCGCCCCACTGCAAGCGGGTGGCTGGCCCTTCCGACTTGGCATAAGCCTGCTCATACCAATTCAGTGCACCGGCCTTATCACCGCGTTTCTTCGCATTGGAGGCGAGTGAAAGCATAAAGTAATACGGTGAATGCGAACGCTTCAATTCCGCTTGCAGCAACGCATCCGACTCACCAATCAAGCCCGCTTCCGATAAGGCATGGGCAGCGGTGCTGATGACCGACTGACGTTCGTAACCGTTTGTAGTCGACTTGTCCGCCTCGCTGATCCGCTCTCGTACTTGTTGGAGCAAAGCCGGGGGGAGATGGTCCGCATCTGCCACGGCCTTAGCCAAGGCTACCTGTGCTGCAACCGCACCGAGACGGTCAGCCGTCGACAAGCTGTCATCAAACACCAATTTTTGCAGCGCCTTGTTCCACGCCGCCACAAGCGTTAGGCGATCAGGCGATTTAGCATCAGTGAGCAAACTCACCACTTCACCGGCGTAATTGACCACCACATCAAAATTATCACGTGCCAAACGGGGCTCAACCAACACTTGGCGCACTATCGCCAGCCCACCCGCTTTATCGAAACCAACTACTTTTTCGCCGCTCGCCGCTGCGGCAAGTGCCTTGAGTTGCAGGCGAACTGCTACATCTACTTGGTCAGCGGGCACCAGGCCGGCAAGCTTACGCAAAGTATCCACCAGCTTGTCGTCAGCAACCAGTTGCGCCTCGTCAGTCTCCCACGCGTAATCCGCCAACAGCCGCCACTCATCAGCACTTAGCGGCTTGTCATTACGCAGCGCCGACGCCAATGTAGCTTTCACCGGTCGCGCCGCGCTTAAGCCCAGCGTCAAGGTTTGCAGATAGCGGTCGGCATCCACCTCCCCGGGCAAACGTGTCAGCTCGGTACCATCCGGTTTGAAGAGAATCATGGTGGGATAACCCCGCACCTTGAATTGGGTACCCAGCTTCTGCGCACCCGGGCTATCACCGTCGATATACACCGGGATAAACGCACGCGACCGTTCGATGAATTCCTGCCGATTAAAGATGGTAGCCTTAACCTGATTGCAAGGCGGGCACCAGTTAGCCCCCCAGTACAGGAAAAGCGGTTTATTACTGGACTTGGCCTGGGCAAACGCTGCGTCGACATCACCCCGTTGCCAAGCAATACCCCCCGTATCATGCCCACTTGCAGGGCTGTCGGTATTGGCTAAGGCAGGGCTAGCAGCAAGCAGTACAGCGGCAAGAATGAAGGGTTTCATGATTTTAGAACCAAATGGTATGGAAAAATACTACATTCAACTCAAATGGAAATAAAGCACGGGCAACCTATTTGCGCCTTAGCAACACAAACAACTCAATCCGCCTGATCAGACTGCTTTCTCGGCAATCCGTACATCAATACCTAATCCATGACAGACATCGGTCAGTTCGCTCTCATGAACAGCCAGGCTGACCCAGCCGACATAGCTGTCCGTTTCCGTATTCCAACACCACAGGATATAACCCGCATCAAGCAAGGAAGCGTACGCCCGGTGCAGTAGTTCTGGCACCGTCACGCTCTGGAGAAACTCTTCGTCTTCCAGGTCATCGGTACCCCAATCGATAGACAGGTCCGGATCGGGCAGAATCTGGCCCATCGCCTCAATCAGCTCTTGCTTGCCGCGCCAACTGACAAAAAAGCCCGACTCTCCATCGATCACGTCCTTGACCAACCACATCAGCTCCACGGTACTAACGATTTCGTCTTCCTCTTTTTGGGCCAATTCGGCCAGAAACGCTTCGTGTTGCGCTTCCGCTCTCTCTGGATTTTCAGGGTTGATCAGCTCAAACAAACGGTAGGCCTGCTCGGCCCAAACTTGGATTGGTTCGCTATGCATACAGATACTTTCACTTCAGCCAGCCGAATAAGCTGACATAGACACGGAATGGTTGGTGAGCTCGTCACCACACTGGCCTCCATTCTACCGACTCAAGCACACACTCGGGCGTCAAGACGGGGCAGGCTTCATCAGTTAACTATCGTGCGCTTGCGGCCCAACCACGCTGCCAAAACCGTGCGGAAGTTAGCAATCTGGGGTGATTGATCCCCTCGGCGCGTGGCAACGGCTAGCGAGAGGTGGGCCGCTTCGTCCAACAAGGGCAGGTAGTGCACTCCCTCCATACGCACACACTCAAGTGGCGATGGCAGAATAGCCACGCCTACCCCAGCCGCCACCAAACCAATCTGGGTTGTCGCTTCACCGGCCTCCTGCACCACACGTGGGCTAAAACCTGCCTGGGTACAAAGCTGCCATATCAATGATGGCAGCCCCGTACTTACGTCCTTCGGATAGGTGACAAAATCTTCTTCACGCAATTGGGAGACCCATACCGCAGGCTCGACAGCCAATGGATGTTGGGTTGAGATTACCAATCGCAAAGGGTCTCGATGGATTTCATGCAAATCGATGCCTTCCGGCGCTTCGCGGCCGGTAAAGCGGACAAAACCGATGTCCAATTCATTTACCCGCAGTGCCGTGAATTGTTCAGCGGTAAACAGCTCACGTAATTGCAGCCTCACGTCAGGCCAATCCGCCCGAAAATCATGCAGCACCCCAGGCAGTAAACTGGTGAATGGCAGTGAGGAAGTAAAACCTACCCGCAGTTCGCCAGCCTCCCCCTGAGCCACTCGACGAGCCTGCTCAGCGGCGGATTTCACCTCCGCCAAAATGCGCTTAGCGCGATCGAAGAACAACCTGCCGGCCTCGGTCAATACAACCCGGCGCTTGCTACGCTCAAAAAGCACCGCACCAATTTCTTCTTCCAACGCCCGAATCTGCTGGCTTAACGGCGGCTGTCCAATATGAAGTCGCACAGCGGCACGGGTGAAGTGCAGTTCTTCTGCCACCGCCACAAAGTAACGTAGGTGTCGCAGCTCCATTTAATACTTTCAAAGTATGAATACAGTCAGAAACATATATTGGACGCACAGCTATTGCCAGCCCTAGCATGATTCACCTCGCACTGGTTGCGATTGCAAACCGAGCTTCGCAATGTCAAGCACCGCCCTCGTCTCCCGCCTACCCGCCGCTGAAACACGCCTGTCCGCCGAAAGCCCGGCCTATCGACGTACTGCCCTCGGCGTTTTTGTGGGCGGGTTTGGTACGTTCGCCATGGTATATGGCTTGCAGCCTCTAATGCCGAAGTTATCCCATACCTTTGACGTGAGCCCCGCCACTGCCAGCGGGGTGGTGTCCGCGACGACCGGCATGCTGGCTGTCGGTTTGATTCCCGCCAGCCTCTTGGCCGACAAATTGGGCCGTAAACCAGTGATGTCACTATCGCTGGCGTTGGGCGCCATACTGATGCTGGTCTGCGCCCTTGCGCCCGACTTTGGCAGCCTACTATTGCTGCGTGGTTTGCTGGGGCTGGCACTGGCAGGTTTACCCGCAGCAGCCATGGCGTATCTGAGTGAAGAAATGGAGCCCAGCGGCCTGGGCCGAGTAATGGGGTTGTATATCGCTGGCAATGGGCTGGGTGGCATGCTGGGCCGATTTGTAGCTGCACTCCTGGCGGAATGGTTTTCCTGGCAACTTGTCACGTTGGCCATCGGCAGCATGGGTGCAATCTGTGCATGGCTATTCTGGCGCAATCTGCCGCCATCACGGCACTTCCAACCCAGTTCAGTCGCGCTTACCCAAGTCTGGCGAGATACGCGCCTTCACTTCAGCGACAAAGGCCTACCGTGGCTTTTTGCCACGCCCTTCTTGCTGATGGGTGGTTTTGTGAGTCTGTACAACTACCTGAGCTATCGCCTGCACGATGCACCGTTCAACCTCAGTCCCGGCCAGCTTGGGTTGGTCTTCGCGCTGTACATCGTCGGCATGGGTGCCTCCGCCTGGGCTGGCCGGCTGGCGGATCAACTCGGCCGTCGTAATGTGCTTTGGGTAATGGTGGGTTCGATGGTTGTGGGTTTATTGCTAACGCTGGCCAACTGGCTTCCCCTCATCATCGCAGGTCTGGCGATCTGTACCTTGGGTTTCTTCGGTGCCCATGCAGTCGCCAGCAGCTGGGTAGGCCGGCGTGCACTACGCGCCAGAGCCCTGGCTTCCGCCATCTACCTGACAGCCTTCTACCTGGGCGGCAGCGTACTGGGCTGGGCGAGCGGACTGCTATGGGAAGTTGCTGCCTGGCCAGGGGTAGTGGGCTTTCTGCTCCTTGTGTTGTTGGCTTGCCTTGCTATTACCTTACGACTACGCAAGTTGGCCCCGTTGCCGGTCTCACCGTAGCAAGACCGACAACATCACTTCCCGAGTCCCTTAGAACCGGTCTAAAAGCTACTGCGCATCGGCAATATGGCGTTGAAAACACCCTCGGAATGCGCATTTACCACTTGTAAACTCCGCTTCCTCGGCTGTAGTTGCCTTAGCTCGCGAGACTTTAGACCGGTTCTTATTTGCGGCGATGCAACGTCGGCGCAAATAAGCCAGCAGGGTTTACGTAGCCCTGCCTCACTCACCCACTACGGTAGATACAGGTGAATTAACCATCGCTTCAGGCATTAAGTAGCAGCAATCAGACAAACAGGCTATCCCTACCCGCATAACCCCCTCCCGGACACAGTAATGAAACATTCGGCACCTATTCTGGTCTGCCTATTCAAGGCCCCGGGAATAGCCGATGGTCTCTCCCGCTGTTCAATCTCCGAAAGGTTGATCATGAAATTCATGCTGTTCTTACTGTCGATAACAGCCGTTTCAGTTTCGGCCAGTGACCTGGAAGATTGCACCCATGCCGCAGGTACCTATCTAAGCGGAAAGGTAATGAGTCCCCCCACTTTCAAATCGGGCAACTATCTAGAAGGGATTGAGCTTTCCCACACCCATCTCCTACTAAAAGCCGACCAGGATGGAAAAACCTACGATGTGGCAATAGACAATGTCTTTGCCGACGGCTACGACAATGCTGGCGAATCGGTTCCTGAACCCCTCGCCGCTATTAAAATAGGCACACGCCTAAGTTTATGCGGCTTGCCCTTTCCCGGTGGTATTCATTGGGTTCATACGAACTGTGGGGAAAAGCCGACCCGGCGCCACCCCAATGGATGGGTAAAGCAGTTAGACGCACATAATCAAGCCGGTGAAAATCTTGTTGGCAGTCAAAAGTATTGCAAACTGTGGCCCACCGGACACGAATAAGCACACCAATGCTATCCAGGTTCTGCTGGGCACCTCGAATAACCCGACTTTTTGGCATTACAGCGGCGTAAGTCGACCTTGAGGTGCCTTCAGACAGCCCGTTCCGGAACTTATCACTCGTCTTGCATCTCTTTTTCCGCCCAAATTGGCCAT
>NZ_PDZH01000086.1 GCF_002735695.1 Chitinimonas sp. BJB300 | reverse complement strand
TGCCTGAGCATCAAGACGCAGAAGAACCCATTCGCACTTTGCCGCAAGTTACTGATCAACGCCTCCCGCGCGGCTTATGATCAGTTACAGCTGCTTCTCGCAGCTACTGCGTAACATCAGTTAATAATCGCCGTTATCAGTGTAGACACAAGTTTTAGGTTTTTTTGTTACTTCGCGATAGAAGCAAGTGTCTAAATTGTTTTTGATTGTTTGATTAGATGAGTTCCATCAGGGTACAGATCCATATTGCAGACATATTCAGCAAGCTGATGAATTGTGCTGCGCTGCCAAGGTCTTTGGCTCGTTTGGCTAGCGGGTGGTGTTCGAGCGAAGTGTGGTCCACAGCAGCCTCGATAGCTGAGTTGAATAGCTCGACAATGACGCTAAGCAGGTGGGCGAATACGATGAGGCCACGGCCCCAAGCCGGCATGGGGAGGAATACTGTGATGCCAATGCCTATCAACGCCAGCAGACAGACTTGCCGAAACGCGGATTCGTGACGCCACGCGGCGGCCAGACCATCAATGGAATAGCCGGTGGCATTGATTAGGCGACGCAGGCCGGTTTTGCCCTTGAATGGGCTTTCCTGGATGGGGTCGGTCATGAAGTCTTTCTGCTGATGATTGCGCTGGTGGGCCGGCAAATTGTGACAGTGCCGTAGTGGCTACGTAAGATGCCGCTGCGCCCGTGAAGTTGCGCAGTTTAGCGTTTTGCCCAGGAGAGGCCCATGCGTTACGACTGCTTTTCTGCGTTTTATCGCTACTACCTTAGCGAACCTCCCAACCGAGGTACCGGCACCCATGCTAGCGATAGGTCATGAGCCGATGAGCCGAAGTATTCCCTAGTGACATTGAGGGATACAGTCAGCTATCTCCCGCTTCTACCCGCGTTTCTCTTACTCTAATACTGCTTGACCTTGCCACAATGGTAAGGCTCAAGCTTAAGGTATTACGCCTTTTCGGGATTTCACCATGTCTGTTGCTAACCAATCTGTTCCGCCGATACGACTGCGTATCGGTATTGAAGGGTTGCGCTGCGCCAGCTGCGTAAGCCGGCTGGAAAAAGTTCTGGGCCGGTTACCAAGCATCAGTGCCGTCTCAGTAAATCTGGCCAACGAATCGGCGATGGTGGAAGCCTCCGAACAGCTGGATTTGGCCACCATTGAGCAAGCCATCATCAATGCGGGATTCCAGATGGCGACGCACCACGTGGAACTGGCTGTTGGCGGTATGAGTTGTGCCAGTTGCGTAGGACGGGTGGAAAAAGCCCTACGTCGGGAGGAGGGCGTAATCGACGCCAACGTGAATCTGGTAACCGAACGCGCCCATGTCCGTACACTAAAAGCGATTACCCCCACACAACTGATTGCGGTAGTGGAAAAGGCCGGTTACATCGCCAGCTTGCCACAGCAGGTTGCGTCTCACACAGCGTCAGCTAAGCCACTGCTACCAGATTGGTGGCCAGTTATGTTAGCCATACTTTTGTCGTTACCCCTCGCTTTACCCATGTTGGGAGAACTATTCGGGCAGCACTGGATGTTGCCAGGCTTATGGCAGCTAGTGTTGGCTACGACGGTGCAATTCTGGTTGGGTGCGCGTTTCTACCGAGCGGGTTGGGGGGCATTGAAGGCAGGTAGCGGTAATATGGATTTGTTGGTTGCGCTTGGTACCAGCGCTGCGTATGGACTTAGTATTTATCAGTTGCTCCGTTACAACCAGCATGGCGAGCCACATCTGTATTTCGAAGCATCAGCAGTGGTAATCAGCCTTGTGCTGCTGGGCAAGTGGCTAGAGGCGCGCGCGAAACGGCAGACCACCTCCGCTATTCAGGCATTGCAGGCTTTGCGTCCGGCTACGGTGCGGGTCAGAAAGGCTGGGGTGGATCGCGATATCGCCATCGAGCAGCTGCAAGTAGATGACATCGTGGTAGTGCGGCCGGGTGAACGCATAGCGGTTGATGGCGAAATCATCGAAGGCCAAAGCCAGATTGATGCCGCTTTGTTGACGGGTGAGAGCTTGCCGCAACCTTGTCTACCGGGCAACCGTGTGGCAACCGGCGCAATCAATGGCGATGGCCTGCTGTTGGTTCGAACCCGCGCTATTGGCGCCGAGACTATGCTGGCGCACATCATTCGACTGGTTGAAGATGCCCAGGCAGTCAAAGCGCCCATCCAGCGGCTTGTGGACAAGGTCAGCGCTATCTTCGTCCCGGTGGTGCTGGCTATTGCGCTGCTGACCTTGGTGGGATGGTGGTTTTGGGGTGGCAATGTGGAGGTTGCCATCATCAATGCCATCGCCGTATTGGTGATTGCCTGCCCGTGTGCCTTGGGCCTCGCCACCCCTACCGCCATCATGGTGGGTACGGGTGTGGCTGCACGTTATGGCATCTTGATCAAAGACGCGGAATCGCTGGAGTTGGCGCATCAACTGAATACCGTGGTGTTTGACAAAACCGGCACGCTCACCGTCGGTAAGCCCCAGTTACAGGGGTTGGTCAGTGCCGGGTTGGCGGAAGTTGAGATCATCCGCATTGCTGCGGCATTGCAGCGTGGTAGCCAACATCCCATGGCCCAAGCGGTAGTGGACAGATCAATCGCGTTGGGCTTACCACCGTCAAGTGCCCTGGCCCAGCGTGCATTGCCGGGGCTGGGCGTAGAGGGTGAGCTGAATGGCGAAACGTATCTGCTGGGCAACCAGCACCTATTGGTAACGCAGGGTAGCCACGCCGGTGAGTTGGCTGCTGCGGCTGAACAAGCTGAGCAAATGGGGCGCAGCGTATCCTGGCTGATTCAGCGGGGGCAGCCCCAGGCATTGGCCATGTTGGCGTTTGGCGATCAACTCAAGCCCAGCGCTTTGGACGGGGTTAACCGTCTTAAACGCTTAGGTATCGAAACCCTCATGCTTAGCGGTGATAATGCCGGGGCTGCAATGGCTGTGGCGAGGGTGTTGGGGATAGCCCATGCGCAAGCCAACCTATTGCCTGCCGATAAAGCTGCCAAAGTGGCTGCGTTGAAGGCGAATGGCCAGAGAGTGGCAATGGTGGGCGATGGCATCAACGATGCGCCGGCTTTGGCCGCTGCGGATGTCGGTATCGCTATGGGTAATGGCGCTGATGTCGCCATGCATACAGCCAGTATTACCTTGATGCGGGGTGATGTTGGGCTGGTGGCGGACGCGATATCGATTTCGCGTCATACCTACGCCAAAATCCGCCAGAACCTCTTTTGGGCCTTTATCTACAATCTTGTGGGTATTCCCCTGGCAGCGTTGGGCCTGCTTAACCCAATGGTCGCGGGTGCTGCTATGGCGTTTTCCAGTGTGAGTGTCGTGGGTAATGCGCTATTGCTGCGCCGCTGGCGGCCCGGGCAGGAAAAGCATGTTTAGGTTGTTTGCGTTGTTGCCCGGTAGCACAGGGCTTCGGCAAGAAGGAGAACACACGATGAACATAGGCAAATTGGCTCAAGCCAGCGGTGTCAGTGCCAAGATGGTGCGTCACTATGAAAGCATCGGCCTGATTGCCAACGGGGTCCGCAGCGAGTCGGGTTACCGTATTTATGGCGAGCGCGATGTACATGTTCTGCGGTTTATTCGCCGTGCCCGCGATTTGGGTTTCTCGCTGGAGCAAATCCGCCAATTATTATCGCTGTGGGAGGACAAGCAGCGCGTTAGCGCCGAGGTAAAAGCCCTGGCCAATCAGCATTTGGCTGAATTGGATACACGTATTACCGCATTGATGGAAATGCGCGATACCTTGGCGGACCTTGCTCAAGCATGTTGTGGTGATAACCGACCCGACTGCCCTATTTTGAATCGTCTGGCTGAATAACCGACCTATGACATAGGGCGGCTATCTTATTCCGACGGTCATGAGGCATTGGGGTTGGCTTCAGTATCCATCAATTAGAGAAAAGCCCAGCCCTATGTAGTTATTGCGGTAGTTGTAGTCGATCAGGCTTTCACCATATCCGCTGAAAAGCTGCACATAACCCTTGAGATTCCCCTTAATAGGAAAGCCCCATTCAGCTTGCACCGACCCACGCGATGCATTGCCGAAACGGAATGAGTGGCGCGCCGTTAACGTCAGGGCATGGTCGCCCTCTTGGCGCATGACGGTAACGCTGCCACGGCCGATATAGTTCTCGATACCGGGGTTGTCGTCATTGGTTGATTCGGGAATTCGCCACCAGGGCCGGAATACCACGCTCCAGCCCCCTTTTTCCAAACCCACCCCAGCGATGACGCGATTCCAGCTACGGGAAAGCGGTTGTGAACGCCCGTTGGACTGATGGTTAAGGGACAGCGACAACAGCCGTCCATGCCAGCCTAGCAAATCGTAGTTGGTCCGTAGTACCAAAGCAGCTTCAGGTTCGTAGTTGGTTTCATGGAAAGGCCGTGATAGTTCCCGGTTATAAACTTGCCAGCGTGAAGTCTGGGTGTAGCCGAGCCAGATATCGCCGTTATCCTTGAACAGGTTTTGCACCAGCTTGGTTTTCAAACTGATCTGGAACTTGGCTTCCGTGCGTTGCAACCGGTCGGATGTGCCAATGGAGGGCGTGGAACTGTTGTTGATCGGGGAAGAGTTGGGGGTTGGGGTATAGAAAACCGGCAAGATATAAGTGGGCCGGAAAGAACGCATGATGAACGTACCCAGCTTACTACTGGGTTCCAGCTCCCAGGCAGTGTCGAGCATCGAATGTCCGGCAGCCCGACGGGATGGTCCTGGTGTCGGTTCACCCTGTTCTGACGCGGTTTTGCTGGCTAGCGGCACGGTTGCCGTTTCGGGTTCCGGCTGGACGCGGCTCATCGCGGCGTCGTAACACGCCAGTCGTTCGGCATCACCGGTAACCTCAAGGCATTGAGTGGGTCCCAGAGGGGCCGCTAGCAAAGTGGTCGTCAATAACAGGCTGCTGGCGGGAATGATATAGCAGGTAGAGGTCATTGTGCAGACCGTTCTTTTTTCAAACGCTGTCTGAACGCCTATTTGCAATGGTTCTGTGTAGCCGCGACTGGGACCTTGTACTGATTTGTACTTCCTAGCAGGAAGCGCATGCACATCGTGCTTCGCCCCAGTGACGACCACCCATGACTGCCGTAATAGGTGTCTATTTATTCAAGCGGGGGTTGAGGGTGTAGGTGCCGGTCAGGCTGGCTTCTGCCAGTACATGGCTGGCCATGGCAGCGCGGACCTTGGGACCGGTGATCTGCCCATCGATAGCCAGTGTGGCCACATCCAGCGCGTACAGCGTAAATACATAATGGTGGACGATGCTGTCGTTCCACGGAGGGCAAGGGCCATCATAGCCATGGTAGTCCCCAGACATGGCAGGGTCACCTGCAAACCAGCCAGTGTAGTCGTTGATGCCATGGCGAAGCTGCCCGCGGGCATCTCCCGCCACCATGGGGCCGGCCTTGCCATGTGCAGTGATACCCTCGCTGTGGCTACCGGCAACGATGGTCTGCTGTTCCGGCGACAGGTTGATCAGCACCCAGTGGAAGAAATCCACCCGGGCAAGCGTTGCAGGGATCTCGCGATCGGGTTGGTTTACGTCATCACCACGGCTTGGTACGTCCGGGTCGTGGCAGATCAGGACAAAGGATTGGGTACCGGCAGGGGCATTCGTCCATGTCAAATGTGGATTGCGATTACTGGATAAACGAATATGACTAGCGGGATCGACAACCGCAAAAGCGTATTCGCCCGGAATGACGGCACCGTGAGTGAAACTTTGGCTGTTGAGCTGCATGCGAGTACTCCATGCTTGTGGGTGCAGAATTATCATGTGACGCAATGAAAAGGCAAACAGGCTGTTCAAGTACTGCTTGAGTGTGCCAGCAAGAAGGATGCCGTGTAACCACCGTTCTTCACATCCAGCAGCGTGCAACGTTGTGCACCGCCCATGTGTAATGCATAGATCTGCGCTTCACCTTGTTGCTGGTTTCTTACGATAAAACATGAACAGGTGTCCAGGATGCGGTGCAACAACGAAGGGTCTATACCTTACGTGAGTACACTGCAGGCCACCATGCGTGCCCCGCATCCGCCGCAGTGCAATCCAATAGAGAAAGGGGTAACGATGCTGCGCTCCCAAGCTATCTTGTGCATGCTTTCCGCTGCGGTGGCCGTCCAGGCAAAAGAGACGGTTGATGAACTTCTCTTGACGACGGAGGAGTCTCCTCCGTTCAACATGATGGTCAATGGCAAGATTGTGGGCATCGCTGTCGACAAGATGGTCGAAGTAATGAGCCGAGCGAAGCTACCATATACCCTGGAGATGCTGCCTTGGGCGCGGGCTTATCAAATGGCCTTGGACAAGCCCAATGTGTGTGTATTTTCCACGACACGTACTGCCGAGCGAGAGCCGAAGTTCAAGTGGGTAGGCCCGCTGGCTCTAAATACCTGGATGCTTTATAGATTGGTTGATGGAAACATCCAGCTGAATACCCTGGAGGATGCGCGTTCGCTCAGGATCGGCACCTACAACGCCGACGCGCGCGACGTATTCCTCCGCGCCAAGGGTTTTAATGTTGATACCGCTGTGAATGACGCGGTCAATCCGCGCAAACTCTTGGCCAGACGCATTGACCTTTGGGCCACCAGCCCCTTTGAAGCTAATTCGCAGATCAGTGCGAATGGGTGGTCTGGACAAATTGTGCCGGCGCTGACTTTCAACCGCGTCGAACTTTATCTTGCCTGCAATCTTGGTGTCCGCAACGAGGTGGTCGATAAACTGAATGTCATTCTCAATGGCATGAGTAACGATGGTGCTGCCGTCGCGATTGACCGCCGTTACGAGCGCTGGCCGAACTGAAAGGAAGGATTTTGCTGCTGATGAAGCTTTGCAGCATCACGCTAAGAGCTTGTCTAAAGTCTGCTGCACGTCGGCAATATGGCGTTGAAAACGTTCTTGGAATGCGCATTTACCACTTGTAAACGCCACTTCATCGGCTGTTTCCGCCTTATCTTGCCTTAGCTCGCGAGACTTTAAACAGGTTCTTAGCGTTACTTCCCAAGCCGCATCTTTCGCCAAGCATTCTGCTGACGCCCGTCGTAGAAGGTCCACGCTACAATTCGGCTTTGCTTTTGCCCCTGCGCCATCTCAATCGTATGACTGGCTTGTACACCTACAGTCTCTAATGCTCGATAAATACCCGGCAGACTGGTTGCCTTCGATACTAAGCTGGTAAACCAAAAGCACGCCGTAGGAAAAGCTGCACTTTCTTCGATCATACGGCCGATAAACGCTTCTTCGCCACCATCGCACCATAGCTCGCCACCATGTCCTCCGAAATTGAGTACCGGTTGCTGCTTACTTCCCGCATTGGCCTTGCCCAGATTCTGCCATTTGCGTTTCGAGCCTACCGTCGCTTCTGCCAAAGAAGCATGAAACGGTGGATTACAAAGGCACAAATCAAACCATTCCCCAGCCTGTATGATCCCCTCAAAAAACCGCTGAGACTGATGTTGCTGACGTAGTTCAATTGCTTGTTCAAATGCAGGGTTAGCCGCAAGAATACGCGCGGCATTGGTCAATGCGATTGGATCGATCTCCGTCCCAACAAATTGCCACCCATAAGCCGCATGGCCAATAAGGGGGTAAATTGCGTTGGCACCCACGCCGATATCAAGCACCCGGATTTCTGCACCACGTTGTATCGATCCGCCCGCACTGTCCGCCAGCAAATCCGCCAGGTAATGCAGATAATCAGCCCGGCCGGGAATCGGTGGGCAAAGGTAATCTGGTGGAATGTCCCATTCCTGTACCCCATAGAACTGCTGGAGCAAAGCGCGGTTCAGTGCCTTCACAGCAGCTGGGGCAGCGAAGTCGATCGACTCATCACCATATGCATTTTTGGCTACAAAGCTTGCCAATTCAGGGCTGGTGGCAATCAACGCAGTAAAGTCATAGCGGCTGCGGTGTGCATTACGTGGATGTAGACTGGTTTTCTCGGTAGCGGGCTGACGGGGTGTGCTGGACTTTTTATGCATGGCGATTCGCTTTGGCCGCCATGCGGCCAGTAGATACTGAGTTGGAATGGTTTGGGTAATAAGTGGGGGTCAAGAATCGGTTCAATGCCTCACAAGCCAAAATGAGGCAAAGCTAGGACAACGGAGGACGCGGCATTTACACCTAGTAAATAAACGCGCTAAGAACCTGTCTAAAGTCTGCTGCGCGTCGGCAATATGGCGTTGAAATCACCCTCGAAATGCTCATTTACTCTGTGTAAACTCTGCTTCCTCGGCTGTTTTCGCCTTATCTTGCCTTAGCTCGTGAGACTTTAGACAGGTTCTAAGGACATCTTTAACGCAGTATCTCCCACTCACAGAAGATACTGCGGTTTTAACAAAATGCACGGCGGAATAGCCCCAAGGCCAATTGATAGCCTTGCATAGCCAGTTCGGGGTCGTATCGCTCTCCCTCATCGCGCATAAAGGCATGCTGGCCGTTGAACTCGTGCCAAGTAAATTTGAGGCCGGCCTGGGCGAGTGCACTATAGACCTGAGCGCGTCCTTCACTTGGAATGTGCGGATCCTGCTTCCCCCAGATCATCATCAGTTCGCCGCTGATATCCGCCAGCCTTTCCATACTGTGCTGCCCAGGTAAGTTGGGAATAACCTGAGTGTGCAGGTCAGTTGCGTAGAAACACGCAGTAGCCATTACCTCGCTCTGTAGCGCCGCACGGAAAGCCAAATGGCCGCCAAGACAAAAGCCCATTGCACCTATTTGGCCCGTACAGAATGATTGGGCTTGCAGCCAGGCGATCATGGCGGCGTTATCGCTGTCGTAGCTTTCGACTCGCTTAGCGGCTTTATCCGCATTGCCCTTATCGCGGCCTGCATTGTCGTAGGCCAGCACCGCCCCCAGTGGATTAAACTCATGAAAAACTTCGGGCACCAGCACCACATATCCGTGCCCGGCCATGATTTTGGCTGAACGTTCGATAGGCCCTGTCTGCTGAAAGATTTCCGAATAGAACAGGATAGCGGGATACCGCCCTTCATCGGCCGGGCGATGTACGTAGGTGCGCATCACACCCGTAGAGGTGGGGAGATCGATGGTATGCGAGTGGATAAGCATTAAGCGCCTGTTCTAAGCATTTGCGTAACAGAGTAAAGGGAAAAACTAGCATCACCCTCACGTATCTCCGCTCTCTCAAAAGAAGAGAGACATGAAGTGACATCAATCTTCAGACTGTTTGGCTAAAGCTGCCGCGCGGGCATCGTAACCCATGGGGTGCGGCTCATTACGAGCCAACGCCAGTTCAATCTGCTTCTGGCGTTCCTTTGCGCTGGCGCGTGTCTTGTCGCTTAGCTTGTCCCAGCAATGGGGGCAACTTATGCCTGGGGTGTAGTGCGGGGACTGACGGTCAACCACCGATACCGGCTCACGACACGCATGGCAAAGATCGTAATCGCCTTCGCTTAAATCATGGCGAACGGTCACACGGTTATCGAATACAAAGCAATCGCCCTCCCACTGGCTTTCATCCTGCGGCACGGTTTCCAGATACTTTAGAATACCGCCCTTCAGGTGATAAACCTCCTTGAAGCCAACACCTAGCATGTAGCTGGAGGCCTTCTCACAGCGGATACCACCGGTACAAAACATAGCGACCTTCCTATGCTTCTTTGGGTCGAAATGCTGCTGCACATATTCAGGAAACTCTCGGAAACTGTCGGTCTTTGGGTCGATGGCCCCCTTGAATGTACCAATTGCCACTTCATAGTCATTGCGGGTATCTATCAATAACACTTCCGGGTCGGCTATCAGCGCATTCCAGTCCTGCGGCTCTACATAGGTGCCCACCTTTTTATTTGGGTCTACATCGGGCACACCCATGGTCACAATTTCTTTCTTCAGTTTGACCTTGGTGCGATAGAAAGGCTGTAGGTCGCAATAGCTTTCCTTATGATCGATGTCGAGAAATCGTGCATCTTGCTTGAGCCAACTCAATAAGCCATCGATACCCTCACGCGTGGCAGATACGGTGCCGTTGATACCTTCCTGAGCCAATAAGAGCGTGCCTTTCACTCCATTGGCGACCATACACTGCGTAAGTGGTTCTCGCAGCGTTACATAATCGTTAAGCGTGACAAATTTGTATAAGGCGGCCACGACAATTGGGCCGTGTTTGACTTCGGGCATAGGTTTCTCCAGTAGTCGTCCTCGTAAAGAACGGACCAGTTAAATACAAGGCGCCGACACGAATGTCGGCGCACAGGCGGAGTTTACCTTATAGAACAGCCAATTACAGCAACTTACACCACTCAAACCCACTACTCAAGGACATAAGTGCCTGGTGCGGCGCAGAGTTTCTTGTACTGACGATTACCCATCGCTGGCGGTTTGATCTGCGCACCACACTGCGGCCTAAGCCATTCCACCCAGCTGGGCCACCACGACCCTGGCTGCTTCACCTGATCACCCAACCATGCCTCTGGCTTGGTGCCACGTGAAACGTCGCCTTGCCAATAACTGCGCTTCGAGGACGGCACGGGTGGATTAACGATACCAATGATGTGCCCGGACGTGGAAAGCGTAAACGTCGATTTGGCTGGCAAACGCTTAAGCAGCGTAAACGTGCTCCGCCAAGGAGCGATATGGTCTTCCTCTGCGGCAACCATGAAAAGCGGCTGTTGGATCTGGCTCAGATCGATAGGCCGGCCCGCCATAACCAAGCTGTCGGGCTCGATCAGCCGGTTATACAGATAAAATTCCCGCAAATAGAAACGATGCATGGCTGCCGGCATGCGGGTCGTATCGGTATTCCAGTACAGCACATCCATCGCACGCGGGGTTTCACCCAGCAGATAGTTACTGACCACGTAGTTCCAGATCAAACTATTAGGCCGCAACATGCGAAAGCTGGCCGACATCTCCTTGCCATCAAGAAAGCCCTGTTTGTCCATGATGCCGTCGATTACGTCCAGGCCATCTTCATCGATAAAGACTTCGATATCACCCGGGTTGGAAAAATCCGTCAGGGTAGTAAGCAATGTCCAGTGGGCAACGGGTACCGAGTCAGGGTCCTTGCGGTTAGCCCATGCCATGTACAGCGCCAACAAAGTGCCACCGATGCAATATCCGAGCGCATGCACCTTGTCACTCTTGGCCACACTCTGTGCTACCTCAATGATTTTGGCGGCACCATCGACGATGTAGTCGTCGAAAGTAATCTCAGACATGTTTTCATCTGGATTCTTCCAACTGGTGATGAAAACGTTGAAGCCCTGACCCACCAGATATTCAACCAACGACTTACCGGGTGCCATATCGAGGATGTAATACTTGTTTATCCATGGGGTCATCAATACCAAGGGCACAGCATGAACAGTATCGGTCGTGGGGGCATAGTGGATAACCTCCAGCAAGCGCCCTCGATAAACCACTGCACCGGGAGTCAGGGCCAGGTTTTCACCCACCTTGAACGGACTGCGATCCGTCATGCTGATATCGCCGCCCGCCATATCACGTGCCAAACTCTCCAGGCCTTTCACCAAGCTATCACCCTTGGTTTCCCAAGCTCGCCGCTGCGCAATCGGGTTTGTGGCGAGAAAGTTGGTCGGCGCGAAGGCATTCAACGTCTGACGCAACCAGAATGCGCTCTTGCGCCGCTCTTCTTCCGTCAGACCCGGGCTTTGATAAAGCATGTCTTGTATCCAGCGAGTCTGCATCAGATAGCCCTCTTTGAGATAGTCCCAAACGGGCTCGTCACGCCAAACATCATCGGCAAAACGTTGGTCTTCGGTATTTGGTGGAAATACATCAACATCAGGGGCACCCATGAACCGGCCTGCTGCCTGTGTATGCAACGTAAAGCAATCGTAGCTGTAGCGTGTCATGGCCGACGCAGCTTCCAGGGGGCTGCCCAGCCACGAAGTAATCGCTTTGGCATGAATATTAAGCAAGCCCCAAGGGTCCAGAACCTGCCTTAGCTGATGCCGGAGGTTTGCATAGCGAACCTCCTGCTCTTCCAGGAAGCGGACGCGCATGGTGGCGGGGAAACTCATCATAGGGCTCTCCAAATATTGGCAGCTACCTCATTAGGCTAGTCCGTATGCGGCACTGCAACAAGCATGATCCATACTCTATGGATATTTCCGTCGTGCCATTGCGACGTTTTTTATTCCAAACCAATTGCCGTTGTCATCGACAAGCAATGGCTCCATCATGCTGATTGGGCTGTTTAGCAAAACAATTCTGACATAACCATCAGATACACCATCTAACACAAGGTTCGTCCAGGCTGCGATATACTGGTCACTCATCAAACACGCCAAAACTATTTCAGCCTCGGTTGATCCGCATCAAATCCTTATAGCGACTGCCCGGGTAGACTAGCATCACTTTCACTGGAGTCCATTCATGCATATCGATCATCATCCCCTCACCAGCGAATTTCCTGAGCACCGTGAAGCCATCCACAACCTAAAACTAGCTGATGCCCATTTCTGCCGCTTGGCGGGCGAATTTGAAAGTATCGACAAGGCCGTTACAAGGGCTGAGAACGGCGATGAGCACCTGGGCGATTTGGCACTGGAAGTATTGAAGAAGCAGCGTTTGGCCATTAAGGATCAGCTGTGGAGCATGTTGCAGAAAGGTGTGACAGCCTGATACCAGTTCAGTAATTTGAAGTGTACTGATTACATCGGAGGTGAAAAAGCCAAGTTCAACAACTTGGCTTTTTACTGTTTAAAGCAGCACGAGATTATCTCTATGGATTAATTCTGGCTCATCTACAAAACCCAGTACCGCCTCGATTTGATTGGAAGGCAAACGCACAATACGGCGCGCATCCGCAGCATGGTAATTCACCAAACCGCGTGCTATCTCGATGCCATCAGGGCCGATACAACGCACCATCTCACCCCGTAGGAATTCGCCTTCCACCGCGATTACGCCTATCGGTAGCAAACTCGTGCGCTTTTCACGCAGCGCTACCATTGCGCCAGCGTCCAATGTCAGGGAACCACGTACCTGCAAATGGTCTGCCAACCACTGTTTGCGCGCTGCAATCCGGCTCGTACCCGCCGTAAGCTGCGTCCCAATCATTTCTCCGGCAGCCAGCCTCGTCAATACATCCGCTTCTCGGCCCGAGGCAATCACCGTACTGGCACCACTGCGTGCAGCCCGCTTGGCCGCGATGATCTTGGTGTACATCCCACCCGTACCCATGCTGGAGCCCGCTCCACCCGCCATGGTTTCCAGTTCCGGCAAGCCCGCCTGAAGCGCTTGAATGAACTGCGCATCGGGATACTTGCGTGGGTCGGCGCTATAAAGGCCGCGCTGGTCGGTCAGAATAATCAGCGCATCAGCATCAATCAGGTTAGTTACCAGCGCGCCTAAGGTATCGTTGTCACCCACCTTGATTTCATCCGTAGAAACGGTGTCGTTCTCATTGATGATGGGCACTACCCCCAAGCGCAGCAACGTCAGCAACGTCGAGCGGGCGTTTAGATAGCGCGTGCGGTCGGCCAAATCTTCATGGGTAAGCAGAATCTGCGCTGTCTTGATGTTGTGCACGCGAAAGCATCGTTCGTAGGCTTCCACCAAGCCCATTTGCCCTACTGCAGCGGCTGCCTGCAATTCATGCAATGCCACTGGGCGCTTCGGCAAACCAAGCCGGGCTACGCCTTCGGCAATTGCACCCGAGCTGACCAACACTACCCGCTTGCCTTGGCCTACCAGGCTGGCAATTTCAGCCGCCCAGCGACCAAGTGCACTATGGTCAAGACCTCGGCCATCATTGGTAACAAGCGAAGAGCCAACTTTGACGACAACGCATTGTGCGGTAGCAATACAGCTTTGCATGGGGAACCTGTAGCGAACGAAAAGAGAACCAGTCGTCGATTATGCCGTCAGAACGGCGACCTACACACGACCAATGTGCCATGAAACCACGCACCCTCACCTACATCAAAGCCGCTGTCTTTATCGCCTGCCTGCTACCGCTGGCGCGAGCGGCCTATATCGTCATCAGCGGCATGCAAGTGAATCCAATCGAGTTCATCACGCGCTCTACCGGTACGTGGACGCTGGTGATGCTGCTGCTGAGCCTAAGCATCACCCCGCTACGCAAGCTGACCGGGCTTAACGAACTGATCAAGTTCCGCCGTATGCTGGGCCTATTTGCATTTTTCTATGTAGCCTTGCACTTCACCACCTATATCTGGCTCGACCAAGCATTCGATGTCGCCGCCGTACTGAAGGACATCGTGAAGCGGCCATTCATCACCGTCGGGTTCGCCGCGTTTATTCTCTTGATACCGCTGGCAATAACCTCGACCGACGCCATGCTGCGGCGGCTCAAGCGCAACTGGGGCAAGCTGCACAAACTAGTGTACCTCATCGCCCCGCTGTCTGTGTTGCACTATATATGGCTGGTCAAAAAAGACCTGACCCAACCACTGATCTACGCAGGGGTGCTTACCGTTTTGCTTGGACTAAGAATCTGGTGGCGCTGGCAACCGCGTAAAGGATGAGAGCCCGTCACAATTGGCGAAAATGGCTAAATATAACGCGTAGGGTCCGCCACTTTTGCTGCCGCAAAGCCTTCTTTACGCAAACGGCAGGCATCGCATACACCGCAGGCTTGGCCTTCCAAGTTGGCCTTGTAGCACGATACCGTGAGCCCATAGTCCACACCAAGGCGCATGCCCGCCTGCACGATCTCGGCTTTGCTCAAGCTAATTAGCGGGGTACGAACATTTAGCTGATTGCCTTCCACCCCAATACGCGTCGCCAAATTAGCCATCGTTTCGAATGCCGCGATAAAGTCAGGACGGCAATCGGGGTAGCCCGAGTAGTCCACCGCATTCACGCCGATGAAAATATCGTTCGCTTGCAGCACCTCGGCCCACCCCAGGGCAAAGGACAACATGATGGTATTGCGTGCCGGCACATAGGTAACCGGAATCTCCCCGGCTTTTATTCCATCTACCGGTACTTCGATATTGGCATCCGTCAGTGCCGACCCACCAAATGCAGCAAGGTCGATGGTCGCAACCCGGTGCTCTTTGGCGCCCAACGCACGCGCAATGCGGCGTGCCGCCGCCAATTCCGCATTGTGGCGCTGGCCATAATCAAAGCTAAGGCAATAGCACTCGTAACCTTCCGCACGTGCCATAGCCAATACAGTGGTGGAATCAAGCCCGCCGGAAAGCAGGATTACAGCTTTTTTCATCGCTTCTACTCAATATTGATTTGCGTCAGTCGTCAGCAGCAAAGGAGCTGGTGCGTGTTCCTTGATGGAATATCATTTGCCAGCCTACCTCGTTGCAACGCCATACCGAACTACGCAAGGAGAAAACCGCATCAAGCTCGTTTGCAATGCGCATTTCCAACCGATAGGTAACCAATGCAACATCCGAGGCAAGAAAGCGGACACAAAAAACGCTGGGAATAAACGTTGTACCCTGTTCACCGGGCAACCGAGCCAGCACATGGCCTTTGCCAAATGCACGCCCAGAACTACCATGCTCCAGAAAATCATCTGCGATCAGCGTATCCAACTCGGCAGCAGAGAGCCTGACACCCGGCGCTAAAAGCCTGCTCTCAAGTTTGATGATTTCATCAGCACTGGTATTCATCTTCCCGCACTTAACCTAGGGATTTATTTAAAGTCTGCCGTATATCAGTACGACTTCTTAACAGGCTCTAAACTCCAGGTTTATCGCCCCACAAAATCTTGTGGAGCTGGACCTGTACACGAACTGGCAGTTTGTCAGCAATCACCCACTCGGCCAAATCGCGTGGCGGCAATGACTCCCACACCGGGCTGAATATCACTGGACATAGCGTTTGTAGGTGGTTGTCGAGCAGCAGATCACGCGCCCATTCATAGTCATGCCGGTGCACCAACACGAATTTCAATTCATCACGGGCATTCAGATGGTTCAAATTGGCCCACAAGTTCTTTTCCACTTCACCCGAGCCCGGCGTCTTGATATCGACAATCCTCGACACCCGCGGGTCCACCGTCTCGATAGGCAAGTGGCCGCTGGTTTCAAGGCTAACCGAATAGCCCGCATCGCAAAGCCGGGTCAGCAAATCGTGGCAACCTGCCTGGGCGAGTGGCTCGCCACCCGTAACGCAAACATAGGGCGTACCGTGTTTGGCGACTTCTTTCACAATGGCCGTCAGGCTCATGCGCTCGCCGCCATGAAAGGCATAAGCGCTATCGCAATAACCACAACGCAACGGGCAGCCCGTCAGGCGTACAAAAACCGTGGGCAAACCCAACCGACTGGTTTCACCTTGCAGGGAGAAGAAGATTTCGGTGATACGAAGACTTTGAGACATCAGCAGCTCTAAATAGCAACGGCATGGGCAAGCCACACCCATGCCGTGTTGCAAAGGCTTGAATTGTCTCAGAAATCTGCAAAATCGCGAAGCTTGCTGGGCATATCTATCAAAGTACGCACAATGGTACCAGCCGGGGCTCAAAACCCCGCCAACTTCAATCCACTCACCAACGGTTTACCCTTCTTGGCGCGCTTACCAACATAAGGGGCGAGGTCATTGGCGTCGAAAGTGAGGGCCATCGGTTTGCCGCCTCGGCCTACACCATTCAACGTCAGTGCCGATCCATCGCTTATTGTGATGGCAGCAAGGGTATCGCCCTCATCCAACGCCATGGCGATCATGCCTCGGCCTCCACCCGACAATGGCTTCAGCTCGGCGAGTGGGAAGGCATGCAGGCGGGCGGAGGTGGAGAGACAGCAGACCAGATTGCCTTCGGCTGGTGTAAACGGCGAAATCTTCAAGATGGCTTCGTTTTCATCCAGAGAAAGGAAGGCTTTACCAGCTTTTTGGCGAGTCAGCAGGTCTTTGAATTCACAATGGAAAGCATAGCCATGGGCCCCGGCAATCAATAATGCCTGTTCAGGTCTGGCGGTCAGCAATTGCACAATACGTGTCTTGGCAGCAAGGTCAATCAACGAAGCCACAGGCACACCGTCACCACGCCCACCGGGGAGGTTACCTGCCATAAGGTTGTAGACTCGGCCATCCGATCCAAATAACGCCATAGTGTCAACCGAGCGGCATTCAAGCGCCGCCATCAGGCTATCGCCTTCCTTGAACGTGAGATTCTGGGTATCCAGTCCATGACCATTCCGACTGCGAATCCAACCCTTCTCGCTCAAAATCACAGTCAAAGGCTCATCCACCACCGTTGCAACGACCGTGGCGCGGTTCTTGGCTTCAATCAAGGTGCGGCGCGCATCGCCAAAGGTCTTGGTATCTTCCTTGATCTCTTTGACGATCAGGCGCTGCATAGCGCTTTCATCGTTAAGCAAGTATTCCAAGCCGGCTTTTTCTTCGCGCAGCTTGGCTAGCTCCTGCTCGATCTTGATACCTTCCAACCGCGCCAATTGGCGCAGGCGGATTTCCAGAATGTCCTCAGCCTGCCGATCACTCAAAGTAAACGCCTGTACCAAGGCAGGCTTGGGTTCGTCACTTTCGCGGATGATACGAATCACTTCGTCGATATTCAGGTAGACCAATAACCGGCCTTCCAAGATATGGATTCGATCATCCACCTGCCCCAGGCGGTAGCCAATGCGGCGTCGAACCGTGCCAAAGCGATATTGCACCCATTCAGCCAACAGCTGCTTGAGCGACTTTTGCTGTGGACGCCCATCGATGCCAATCGCAACCAGATTGATAGACGCATTGCCTTCCAGACTCGTATGCGTCAGCAGCATATTGGCGAACTCATCGGGATTCTGGGTACGGCTCTTGGGTTCGAACACCAACCGTATCGCCACATCCTTGCCCGACTCATCACGCACCGTATCAAGCTGGCTTAAAAGCAGTTGCTTGAGCTGGATTTGCTCTTGCGTCAGCGCCTTCTTTCCCTTCTTGATCTTGGGGTTGGTGAGGTCTTCAATCTCTTCCAGCACCTTTTGGCTGGAGGTATTGGGGGGCAGCTCGTTAATAACCAATTGCCACTGACCGCGCGCCAGTTCTTCAATTTTCCAACGCGCTCGCACCGCGAGGCTGCCACGACCGCCTTCATAGGCCGCCAAAATCTGCTCGCGGCTGGAAATAATCTGGCCACCACCAGGAAAATCCGGCCCCTGAATAATGTCGAGCAGATCAGCCACTTCCAAAAGCGGGTTCTTGATCAGCGCGACAGCTGCTTCAGCCACCTCGGTGAGGTTATGTGGTGGGATTTCGGTTGCCATGCCCACCGCAATACCTGAAGCGCCATTAAGCAGCAACATGGGTAGACGCGCTGGCAGCAGTTTGGGCTCTTCAAATGCGCCATCGTAGTTAGGCACAAAATCGGCGGTGCCCATGTTGATTTCGCTCAGCAACAGCTCGGCAATTTTGGTCAACCGCGCTTCGGTGTACCGCATGGCTGCTGCGCCATCGCCATCACGGCTACCAAAGTTGCCCTGACCATCCACCAGCGGATAACGCATAGAAAAGCTCTGGGCCAGGCGCACCATGGCCTCGTATGCCGAAACATCCCCGTGCGGGTGGAATTTACCCAGCACCTCACCCACCACACGTGCCGACTTCACAGGCTTGGCTGATGCACCCAAGCCCATCTCATGCATGGCGTAGAGAATGCGCCGCTGAACCGGCTTCTGGCCGTCACAAACATCGGGCAGTGCCCGTCCCTTGACCACTGAAACAGCGTATTCGAGGTAAGCTCGCTCGGCATACCGGCCCAGTGGCACCGCATCATTACCCGCAAAGTCGGTCATGCTGGGGGGCGGTGGCAGCGTATTACCGCCATCGACTACCTTGGGGGCTTGTGGGTCTTCATCATCGGTTAGCGGCAGGTCAAGCGTATCGGTCATGGTGTGGGGCTGGTTACATATAAGGTTGAAGCGGGCGGATGATGGCACAGCCATCGAGGTGGCGGTAGCCATTAACGGTCGAGTCGCGCGGGATGGCCGCTATAAATTCACACCCCTCAAGGGGTATGTAATTAGTTAGAGAGACCAATGTACAAACTTTGTTGACCTCTTGCCCTCCAGCTGGTTTGCGGACTTTACGCAGAGCCACCGTTGATCAAGCACCCATTCAGTAGAGAACCCCGCCATCAGGGGTCTTAGTTGGCGCTTCAGAAGGGTGATCTCAATTTGATGTGGCTGTGCCAAGCCCTGAATGCGATAACCTGCCCGCGTGACATACCGCTCGCCAAAGGGCTGATAGACCAGCCCGTTATGTTACGAACTGATGTTACGCAGTGCATACGATAACCTGTCGCCATGAAGAACAAAGAACTCGATTTGTACACCGACTATTTGCTGAGCACGTTTGGTGCGGCGACAGCAACGGGCTTGTCGGCGATGGTAGGT
>NZ_PDZH01000085.1 GCF_002735695.1 Chitinimonas sp. BJB300 | reverse complement strand
CCTACCATCGCCGACAAGCCCGTTGCTGTCGCCGCACCAAACGTGCTCAGCAAATAGTCGGTGTACAAATCGAGTTCTTTGTTCTTCATGGCGACAGGTTATCGTATGCACTGCGTAACATCAGTAAGTTACTACACCACTAACACTGTGGGCTTGCGGACGCTATTCTGGACCGCGTGATGCAAAAGAATCACCGTTTCACTCTGATGGGTGAGTCTCTTCGGCAGAAGCCAAAATCAAGCAAGAAGGAGGTCCATCCAGCCCCATCGTGACCGACACCCCTACAATGTAGATGCGCAACACCGCACGATGCGACACCGGTCACGATCGACCGGAATCAGCGGTCACGTTCGCCGGAATACGCATAAAACGGCTACTTTGCATTGACGACAAATAGTTGGGGACAGCCTCTACAGCGGCAACGCACAAGCTGACAGTGCTTTTAGCTCAGGTTTGTTGATAGGTAGCACTCGGGGCATAGCAAATCCACTTTTGTGCTGTAGCAACCTCAATTCTGCGGGTTGGTCCTCTTCAATGCGCTTGGCGGGAAACGTCAACCGCCCCTAGTCGGCTTGGCGCTTTAACCAACGCTTCGCCTTCCAGGACGATATGCCCAGCCACACTGCAACGGGTAGCCAGGGTTACCCTAAGCTTGGCAGCATCCAGGGCAGTCACTTCTACGCTGGCTGTCACCGTATCACCAATGAACACCGGGGCCATAAAACGCATGGTTTGCGACATATAGATGGTGCCCGGACCGGGCAATTGATTACCCAGCACAGTAGACACAAGGCTGGAAGTCAACAAACCATGGGCGATGCGCCGGCCAAAAGGGGTGGTGCGTGCGTATTCTTCATCGGTATGGATAGGGTTATGGTCCCCCGTAATACCAGCAAACAGAACGATGTCGGCCTCGGTGACTGTTTTACGGAAGGAAGCTGTCTGCCCAAGGGTCATGTCTTCAAAATAAATTGTCATACGCTGCAGTTCCTCATGTGAATGCGGCACACCTGACATCGCGCCAGGCGCAATTGCGGTTGCAAAATGGGGTTGGCTGCCCAAGCTAATCCGAAATGAGTAATCCGTACCTACTTAAATTCAAGCTCAATGCTTCTTGGTTTCAGTCCCAACGGCTGATTCTGGCAAAGCACGGCGCAACAAGGCAAATTCAATGCTTTGTCGCGTTGCATCCACAGATGCAAATCAAACGCTTGTTTAAATTAAGTGTTCGATGCTAAGTTGCATCCTACGCATGTTCTAATCTAGTGACGGCAAAGCACGCGATGACGCCATATGCCAGCCAATGCTATGCTTCAGGCCCCTTACGTTCACGTAACGTAATAGGCCGTTGCCAAGTTGGTTGACGCCAGCCTCTACTGGCAACCCGCCTCTCACCCAAGTTCCTAATCCGACCCCCAGCGGAGGCCGTTTTGAAAATCCTGGTCGCAGTAAAGCGCGTTGTTGATTACAACGTCAAAGTCCGTGTCAAATCCGATGGCAGCGATGTTGATATCGCCAACGTCAAAATGTCGATGAACCCCTTTGACGAGATTGCGGTGGAAGAAGCCGTTCGTTTGAAGGAAGCCGGCAAGGCAACCGAGATCGTAGCGGTATCGCTAGGTGTAAAGCAGTGCGAAGAAACCCTGCGTACAGCCCTGGCCATGGGCGCTGATCGCGCCATCCATGTCGAAACCGACGCCGTGCTGCAACCCCTGGCAGTAGCGAAGCTGCTCAAGGCACTGGTCGACAAAGAACAAGCCCAGCTCATCATCCTGGGCAAGCAAGCCATTGACGACGACGCCAATCAAACCGGCCAGATGCTGGCCGCACTCATGAATGCGCCGCAAGGCACTTTCGCTTCCAAGGTGGAAATTGCCGGCGAAAAAGTCAGTGTCACCCGTGAAATCGATGGCGGCCTGGAAACCGTTTCGCTCTCGCTGCCCGCCGTCATCACCACCGACCTGCGCCTGAATGAGCCGCGTTACGTGAAGCTGCCCAATATCATGGCTGCCAAGAAAAAGCCGCTCGATAAGATCAGCCCTGCCGATTTGGGCGTTGACCCGGCGCCGCGCCTGAAGGTACTGAAGGTATCCGAGCCCATCACGCGTTCGGCAGGCATCAAGGTCAGCTCGGTCGCCGAGCTGGTGGCAAAACTGAAGAACGAAGCGAAGGTGATCTAAATGTCCATTCTGGTTATTGCTGAACACGACAACACCTCGTTGAAGCCCGCCACGCTGAACACGATTACCGCCGCTACAAAACTCGGCAGCGATATCCACGTGCTGGTGGCAGGCCACAATGCCGGTGCTGCTGCACAAGCTGCCGCCAAGGTAGCCGGTGTCACCAAGGTATTGCAGGCCGATGGCGCTCACCTCGCGCATGGTTTGGCAGAAAACCTCGCTCCGGTAGTCGTGGACCTCGCCAAGTCATACAGCCACGTCTTGGCCCCCGCAACCACCAGCGGCAAGAATGTCATGCCGCGTGTGGCAGCTTTGTTGGATGTCGCCCAGGTTTCGGATGTAGTCCGCATTGAATCGGCCGATACCTTCGTGCGCCCTATCTACGCCGGCAATGTGATTGCCACCGTCCAGTCAATGGATGCCGTCAAGGTTCTTACCATACGGACTACGGCCTTTGATGCAGCAGCCCAGGGCGGTGCAGCAGCTGTCGAAAACGTTGGGGCGGGCAGCGATGCCGGCAAGTCGAGCTTTGTCTCGTCAGAGCTGACCGTTTCAAGCCGTCCGGAGCTCGGTGCGGCAAAAATCATCGTCTCCGGCGGCCGCGCTCTCGCGTCCAACGAGCAATTCCACGCGGTGCTCGAACCCCTGGCCGACAAGCTCGGCGCGGCCATCGGCGCAAGCCGTGCCGCCGTCGATGCGGGTTATGCACCCAATGACTATCAAGTCGGCCAGACCGGCAAGATTGTCGCACCTCAGTTGTATATCGCGGTCGGCATATCCGGCGCTATTCAGCATCTGGCAGGGATGAAGGACTCCAAAGTCATTGTTGCCATCAACAAGGATGAAGAAGCCCCTATCTTCCAGGTAGCTGACTATGGCTTGGTGGCCGATCTGTTTACCGCGGTACCGGAGTTGATCGCTGAGTTAAGCAAGTAAAGTCGCGATGCATTAGGACGGTCACCATGGTGACCGTTTTATAAGCCCAAATAATCAAGCAAGCGCTCGAATGCATTCATATTTGATCTGGAGATAGCCATGACCTACCGCGCCCCCATTGCCGAGATCCGTTTTGTACTCAATGAACTCGCCGGCCTGAGCGAAGTTGCCGCGCTACCGGGCAATGAAGAAGTGAATCCCGAGCTGGTCGATGCGATCCTGGAAGAGGCCGCCAAGCTGGCGGAAAACGTGATTGCACCGCTGAACAAGGTGGGCGACCAGCATGGCAACCAGCTCAATAATCATGTCGTCACTACCGCGCCCGGTTTTAAAGGCGCTTACCAGCAATTTGCTGAAAATGGCTGGATGAGCCTGCGGTTACCGACTGAGTTCGGCGGCCAAGCCATGCCAGCCTTGGTAGCGATGGCGACAGACGAAATGTGGTGCGCCTCCAATGTGGCTTTCAGCTTGTGCCCGTTGCTTACATTGGGTGCTTTTGAAGCAATTGCCCACCATGCTTCAGGCGAGATCAAAGCTACCTACCTCACCAAGATGGCAACGGGTGAATGGACAGGCACCATGAACCTGACCGAACCGCAAGCCGGGTCCGATCTCGCGCAGGTACGCAGCAAGGCCGTGCCGGTTGGCGATGGCACGTACAAGATTTCCGGCCAGAAGATTTTCATCACCTGGGGCGAGCACGATATGGTCGAGAACATCGTCCACCTCGTCCTGGCCCGCCTTCCCGATGCACCGGCAGGCGTGAAAGGGATTTCGCTATTCGTCGTGCCGAAGTTCCTGGTCAACGCTGATGGCTCGCTCGGCGCACGCAATGATGTGAAGTGTGTTTCGCTGGAACACAAGCTGGGTATTCATGGCTCGCCCACCTGTGTGATGAGCTATGGCGACAACGGTGGCGCAATTGGCTATCTGGTGGGTGAAGCCCACCGCGGGCTTAGCTATATGTTCACCATGATGAACGCCGCCCGCCTCGGCGTGGGCGTAGAAGGCATGGCGATTGCCGAACGCGCCTACCAACAAGCCGTTGCATACGCCAAGGATCGCGTCCAATCACGTGAATTGGGGTCAGACAACGCCGCCCCTGCCGCTATCATCAAGCACCCGGATATTCGCCGTATGCTGATGACGATGAAGGCGCAAATCGAAGCCCAGCGCGCCCTCACCTACTACACCGGTGCAGCGCTCGATAAAGCTGGCAGCCACCCCGACACCACAGAAAGAGCCAAGCACCAAGCGGTGGTCAACTTTCTTATCCCCATCGTTAAGGGTTGGAATACCGAGCAAGTCAACGAAATCACCAGCCTGGGCGTACAAATCCATGGTGGCATGGGCTTTATCGAAGAAACCGGTGCAGCCCAGTACCTGCGCGATGCCCGCATTACTGCTATCTACGAAGGCACCACAGGCATCCAGGCGTTAGATCTGATTGGCCGCAAGACTGCCGCTGAACGCGGCATGACCGCCAAGGCGCTGCTAAGTGAAGTCGAAGCCACCGCCGGTAAGCTGAAAACGGCCGGCCTCGCTGAAATCGGCGACGCCCTGAATGCCGCACTGGTCCACGCCCGCGCCAGCACCGACTATGTTGTCAGCCAGTTTAGCGAACAACCACGCGATGTCGCAGCGGGCTCGGTGCCTTTCCTGAAATTGATGGGCATTGTGCTGGGTGGCTGGCAGTTGGGCCGCGCAGCGCTTGTAGCCAAGCAGAAACTGGCAAATGCCGATAGCGATGCCGACTTCTATGAAGCCAAGCTGATTACCGCCCGCTTCTTCGCTACTCACCTACTGCCGCAAACCGGTGGGCTGGCTGCAGCCATTCTGAACGGCGCAGAGAGCGTACTGGCGCTGCCGGAAGCAGCATTTTAATTCAATAAAATCAAAAGCTTGCATACTATATAGAAGTTCGGACTTGATCTGACCGTTGCTCGTTTTGATGGTGCCCGATGGTTCTCCACCGCCTGGCGGCGCTTCCGCCAACGGCGCTGCGTAGCGGTTAGACGCTTGTTCTTGCCCCGGTGGGTGATCTCCGCCCCAGGATTGTCCTGGTCCACACCACGGAAGCCCAGATCGACCACTTGTTTAGACACCTTGCCCGTCCCCGCCAGCAAAATACTGTTCTGTTCCCGTTGCTGGTTCAGCACATGGCTATCGTAGGGGTGACTGGGAGGGGCCTCCCGGGCTTCTCCATCAGCCCACGCTTGTGGGTGACGACAATGCTCACCTTTACGCCGAATTTATACGGCTTTCTGGCCTTGCCCTTGCCGATGCATTCCACCTCCGGCGCATGCAACACGCACTGCTTGTTCTTGTCTTTCGGCTGCGGCGTGCGAATGCGCTCGGTCCATCTCCTGAACGGTGCTGTCGACGATGATCCGTTTAAATTCATTGAGACGCACCACCTGTGACCACTGCGTGTCTATCGCCGCCATGGTCTTGCATAATGCCGCCTTCGGCGATTTTGCAGGACGGACTTTTTGCAGCTCAGTGTGCACATGCGGCAGATGTCAAAAGTGTCTAAACGCACCTCATGCTGTTTATCGGCGTACTTTTAACTCATTGCCTATTTCAGCCTTCTTGGTCTTCTTGTCGTGAACACAAATCTGCTCACCACTTCTTTACTGCTCGCGGGCTTACCCTTCAACAAAGCCAAGCCATAAGATTCGCTCCCAAATGGGTCAACAATTACCTTTGGTTTTTTTATGTAGCTATTGGGGCAACTACACATGCCATCGTGAATTCCAGGCCAAATTCAGCCCAGCTGTCAGAAGACGAAGCATACGCAGCCGTCGATGTCACTTAGCGCAAATAAATTATGCGGTAGGAAATAAAAAAGAACTTAAAACTGCCAGATAGTGGCGATCTAATTTGTAAACACATAATCTGAGAAGACAAGCCCAATTAGGCGTTTATTTTACAGGCTTCTGTGATGCAGTTTTTTCCAGAAATGTAGGCAGTAAAGTGCCTGCCGCGGCGTTGGAAAGCGAAAGTTGTAGCTCTTCACCATTGATGACACCCTTCACCATCGGAGTACCAACCACTTGGTCATTAATGTATATCATTAATTGCTGCCCTAAGCTGTCACGGGTTACCTTTTCTAACCGAGCACGTGCTTCAGGGTTGAGTTTCACCATCAGGGTAATATCGGTATTGCCATCCCGCTTGATTCGCAAATCTATATCGGTAAAGTCATTGACTGATGAAAATGCTACTTCAGCAGCCTGAGCATACCCAAGAAAACCGCACACATAACACAACGCGGCAAACTTCCTCCATTGAAAACACATACTTATCCTCCTAATTATCTTTGAATATTTAATTGCTCCTTATGATTGCAATTATCGTGCCCCACCTTGAATTAGTGCTTTCCCCATCGCTAGAAAAATACAACGCCAAGGTCGCCACTCAACAGCACAGAGGCTATAAACAGCTCTTCCCCTGACGAGACCTCGACCATGCAAAGCACCAGCACTTGCCTTTGGTTCGACAACCAGGCACTAGAGGCCGCCACCTTCTATGTGAGCCTGCTGCCAGACTCACGCATTCTCGATACCAAGTTCTACCTGGAAGGTGGCCCACAACCGGCGGGTTCGGTGCTGACTGTACAGTTCCTGCTCGCCGGTACGGAATATCTGGCCTTGAACGGTGGCCCGCATTTCAAGTTCTCTCCCGCCATATCGATCGTGGTCTACTGCGACACGCAGCCGGAAATAGATGCGCTGTGGCGCAAATTGTTGGAAGGTGGACAACCCAGCCAATGCGGCTGGCTGACAGATAAGCACGGGCTGTCGTGGCAGATCGTACCGCGCCCATTCCTGAAGCTGATGAACAGCAAAGATACCGCCGCATCGCAACGGGCATTCGCCGCGATGATGCAGATGACGAAGTTAGACATCGCCGTACTTCAAAAGGCTTATGACGGAACTTAAACCTTGGCGCGATCTTACTGCGCAGCCGTGATCAGGGCTCATGTGCTGCTCGAAGTCCTCATGTACCCAAGTACATTCCGGCTTCTGCGCTGCGCTTCGCCCTGCTGACAACTGCTCGCTACAGATCGTGAACAGGTTTTAGCGCAACTAACAAAACCCTTCTGGCGTTGTTATGCAAACTTGCCGTACTTACGTACTGTCTGCGTTTGCACACCTAGCCAGAACCGCTACGCTGGGTTTGTTAGTTGCGCTTGTTGCTCGTACAGCACGCAATTTATAAGTGCTCAGGAGATTGAATAAATGAGCCGCGATTCTCTGGACGAAGCCGATTTCCCAACAGAATGGGGAGCCATAAAGGCTATCTGTCGAAGACACCCTAGCGGCCTATTTCCCGGGGTAAGTTTTGTGTCGATGGCCATACCAGTTGAGGCATTCAATATTGCACTCCTGCTTGCATATGGCGTTTTAGAACAAGCCTTAAAGCAGTGTTTAAGGGACGGCAGATTCACCTGCAAAGTAAAAGATCCGTCACTTTACAATCTCTCATGTTGAATTCAAAACATCAGCTGAAATGGCAAGCATTCACGACAGTTAACGATGGTAGTTTAATGCGAAATAGGCTTGCTCACCATGCTCATATAGCTTCAGAAAATGACTGCCTTAGATATGCGCTAACAATTGAGAGTGAACTAAAGGAGTGGGGCATTCTTTCTGACCACTGACTGTTCTCTAACTAGTATTGTCAGCCCTATTTGAGCGCGCCCGATGGCGCGTTTTCTGTCTTCGCAGGATGAGCTTGCCGTTCTTTAAGTTAACGCATGTAAATATATTGATTTTCACTATAACTACACTACAGGTAGGTGGTTTCCATTCATCACCGAACCTCGCAGTAACTGTTGTTTTGACTGATATTTTTGGTTATGGGTTCTTATTAAAGGAGTAAAAAATGGCTACGACTCAATCTCCAGCGTCCAAATTGGCTAGAGCCGCTTCTGGACTGCTACAAAGCAAACCAGCACCAGCAAAACCAACGCCAGTAAAAGCGAAGCCCGTTACGAGTTCTGCCTTTTCTCCAAGTAAAGCAACACCAGCAAAACCTGCTACAGGTTCTGCCTCATCACAAAGTAAAGTGACCAAGACTGCCAAAGCGGCAACTGTCGCAAAGGCCAAGCCAACCGTAAAGACAGCAGTGAAATCAGCCAAACCTGCCTCAAAGCCAGCGGTTAAGGCAAAGGCAAGCACGGCGAAGAAATCCAGCGCAGCTAAAAGCGTTAAAAAAGCTGGGGCCAGTACCAGCAGTTCAGCTAAGAAACCGAGCACAGCCAAGGCTGCCAAACCCAACGGTCAACGCAAGTCTTCTGCTGGTTCAGTACCCGTTTCAGCAGAAAAGCTGAGTAATGGCTTGGCCAATGCAAAGGGTGAAATCAAAAAAATGCTGACCAGCTTTTCGTCTGCATTCACTGGCGATTACGGCATTAAGGAAGTTCAGCTGACTGTCAGCTTTGGTGCGGATGGTAAGTTTTTGGGATTCGGTTCTGGTGGTAGCTCATCCATGACCGTAACGCTCGCACCGGGGAAAAAGTAGAGGCCTATCAGCACTGTCGTCGCGCTTTGGAATAACGCCGCGCTGGCAGCATGCCATTACACAATTCCCACCGCATGACCTGCCCAGCTTGCATTAGCAAGCTGGGCGCATGCTTATCTACATCAAACTTTGCCGTTACTTCGAAGGTCCGATTGCAACAATCGCAGTCTGCAAATCTCGTCCGAGATAATCACTTGTAAGCACCCGTCCATACAGCACCATCACTCACACAACGGCCTGTGGTTGGTCCATCGACCCTACCTTGCCACGACTCGCAGTCTGCCCCGGTATGCGGTAATGACCTTCGTCGAAGCGGTCTATACCGCAACTGAGATTGGATATCCAATCGAGAAGGACTAACAGCACCGACTTGCCGACAAAGTAACGGCCATGCTGCGGTACCAGCATGGTGACTTCCCCCCGTTCGACCAGAGGCCGAACCATATTGGCCCAGAGCCTGCATACCTTGTTAGCTACCATATAGCGTCGGTGAAACCCTTCCATGCTGGCAATGTGTTGGTTGAACTCCGCCAGGCTCGCAATCGGTGCGGTGACTGCCTCATGCTCCACCATCGAAGCACCCATGTCGCCCGAGAACAGGATGCGCGATGTCGGGTCGTAAAAGTGAAAGTTGCCCTCTGCGTGCAGAAAGTGGGCTGGCACCGCAGCCAGCTTGCTGCTACCCAACGTAATCCAGCAGCCTTCGTCCGGTACGCCAGTGATGCGGCCTGTCGAATTACCCACATTGCAAAAATGCGGTACAAAGCGCGACCAGAGCTTGGAAACTAAAAGCTGGCATTGGGTGCTCACCAGCCATTTGTTCAGTGAGGCAACAATATCCGGGTCGGCATGCGACGCCAAAATGTATTTGAGCTCACGCGCGGGGAAGTAACGCGCCATGGCCATGATCAAGGCGTTGTAGGTCATATTGCCTGCCGGGTCGATCAAGGCCCCTTCCTTGCCCGAGACAATCAGGAACTGATTCGCCTGCACAGCCTCGTTATCGGTATCGTCCACGAGGTCGGCAAACATCAGGCATCGGTGGCTGCCGTTGTCGAACAAGGAAATAGCCATGCATGACGCCTCGATTTGCAAAAAGGGCGCACCGTAGCGCGAAATTCATTGCCATTTATTGATACAACGCAAAGCAAGTCGGTAAAACAGCTGCAAATCAAGCGATTGACCGGTTTGTCGGCATTGGCCCAACGTAGTCAGCGGGCTACAATCGGCGCTTCCCAAAGTGAAGGAAGTCAATAAATGGGTTTTCTTGCCGACAGAAAGATCCTGGTCACCGGCCTCTTGTCCAACCGTTCCATCGCCTACGGCATTGCAAAAGCCTGCCACCGTGAGGGTGCCACCTTGGCCTTCACGTATGTGAACGACAAACTCAAAGACCGCGTTGTAGATCTGGCAAAGGAATTTGGCAGCGATATCATCCTGCGTTGCGATGTCGGTTCCGACGAAGAGATTGCCGCCATGGCTGCCGATTTGGGCAAGCATTGGGACCGGGTCGATGGTGTCGTCCATTCGATCGGCTTTGCGCCGCGCGAGGCGTTGTCGGGGGATTATCTCGATTCAGTCAGCCGTGAAGCCTTTAACATCGCCCACGACATCAGCAGCTACAGCTTTGCTGCCTTGGCCAAAGCCCTGCGCCCGCAACTGAGTGCAAATGCATCGTTGCTGACGCTGAGCTACCTGGGCGCTGAACGCGCCGTGGTCAATTACAACGTGATGGGCTTGGCCAAAGCAAGCCTGGAAGCCAATGTGCGCTATATGGCTTCGTCCCTCGGCAGCCAGGGCATTCGTGTAAACGGGATTTCCGCCGGCCCCATCAAAACGCTGGCCGCTGCAGGCATTGCCGGATTTTCGAAGATTCTCCACCACGTCGAGCAATCGTCACCACTGAAGCGCAACGTCACCATTGAAGAAGTTGGCAATGTGGCAGCCTTCCTGTTGTCCAATCTTTCGTCCGCTGTGACGGCTGAAATCATGCATGTGGACAACGGCTATAGTACTGTCGCTGCGGGCATGGACGAGTAGCGCGGCAAACAAAACTCTTCTGGCGTTGTTGTGCAAACTTGCCGTACTCACGTACTGTCTGCTTATGCACGCCTAGCCAGAATTGCTTTGCTGGGTTTTGTTTGCCGCGCTTGAAAGCTGGCAGCACATTATCCAAATAAAAACGCCCGGGAATACCCGGGCGTTTTTATTTGGATAATGCTGACTACAGACCCGATATGGATAGATATTGAGACAAACCATAGAGGTTCTGCGTGCTCGGTGAATAGGAGAACAACGTCGGTTGCTCGGCATAGCGGCTTTGGAATTGTTGTAGTCGCGTCTGCGCAGCATAGGGATTATCGCTACGGGCAAGCAGGTTGGTACTGTCCAAGGTAGTTGTACGCTTGCTATTGGTCAACGCTGTGTTGCTGGCATTCTTAACCCGATTCGCCGCATCCGCCAATAAGCTGCTCACTTTCTCCGGGTCTTTGCTGAAAGCCTTACCGAGCTTGTCCTCATCCAAGGTCAACGTCCCTTGCCTGTCACGTTTGATACCGATTTGTTCCAGGGTGATCTTATTGGTCTCTCCACTGCTTTGTGCTGAATTCAAGGCCTTGTCTATCTGGCCAACTATCCTATTACGCGCCGACGAGTCGCTCTGTCCGCTCTCAACCTTCTCAGTAAACCGATTAATCGCCTCGACAAAAGTACGTGCACTGCTATTGGCTTCATCGGCATCGCGCGCCACATCAATCTTGGCGACACCCGTCGAACTCAGTCGCAACGCAATGCCACGGTCCACATTGTTGACCTCATTGGTCGAACTGATGATGGCCTTGCCATTCAAAGTCAGTTCCGCAAACTTGGCGTTGCGATTTACATCCAGATTACGGCCGGTACCCGGCAACTCGCTCGGATCATACGCCAAGCGCGACAGCCCCTGACTGTTGTCCCGGTTGCTGCCATCGCTATCACTTACGCGGATACGGAACGCTTGGTCGCCTCCCGTCTTTTGACCACTTAAATCCAGGCGGAAGCTTCCGTTGTCCTCAACCACCTTGGCGTCGACACCCACATTGGCACGGTTGATCGCCTTGGCAATACCATTCAGGGTGCCATCTCCAGCTGAAATACTGACCGTCGCACTCTTACTACCGTCGTTAGGCGTAAAGCTATTGCTGTTGCTATTAAAACGCCCAAACTCAATCTGCAAACTACCCGTCCCGACAATACTGCTATCCCGATCGGCAAACGCTTGACTACGCACACGCTGGCTTTGCGCCAACTGGCTTACTTCAACATTCAAGGTTTGGGGAGGCACATCGGTACGGCTGATATTGGCGCTGATATTCTGGTTATCTGATTTCGCCTTCACCTTTGCGACTTTATCCAGACTATCCAGGTTACCTGCCGAAGTCTTAAGCTCCACTAGAGCCGATTGCAAACGGCCGGCTTCAGAAAGGCGTACATTGGTCGAACTGGTCCAACGCAATTTTTCATCGTTACTTGATGCGGACTGCACAGTGCCATTGCGGTTGATACCGCTGAATGCATATGCCTGACTAACTGAATTACCAATACCATAGAGGCTCATTTTTACCTCCCGGGGGCCTTTCAGTTGCCCTCTATCCAGAACAATTTCAATATACGCTTGAAATACTGAGGTAATGCACCGTTTAGCTGAGATTTACCGTGTAGGAAGGACGTCCCATGTGCCAATTACTGGGCATGAACTGCAACATACCAACCGATATCTGTTTTTCATTTGAAGGATTTCGTAAACGCGGCGGGCTAACCGACCACCATGCTGACGGCTGGGGTATCGGTTTTTTCGAAGGGCCCGGCTGCCGGCTTTTCCTGGATTGGCAATCATCCAGCACCTCACCCGTTGCAGAGCTGGTGCGGAATTACCCGATCAAGTCCACCAATGTCATCGCCCATATCCGTAAGGCAACCGTGGGCAACATCACCCTGGCCAACACCCATCCTTTTCTGCGGGAACTCTGGGGGCGTTATTGGTTGTTCGCCCACAATGGCGACCTGAAAACCCTGCCAGCTTTGGTGAACGAGCGGTTTATGCCGGTAGGCAATACTGATAGCGAACATGCTTTTTGCTGGATGCTCCAACAGCTTGCCAGCCGCTTTGAAAAAGAACCACCCCCGGCACAATTACATGTGGCATTACGCGAATTGGCAACGACATTGAGCCAACACGGCAGCTTCAATTTCCTGTTATCAGATGGCGAATGGCTGGCAGCCCACTGTTCCACCCATTTGCACTACCTTGTGCGCCAAGCCCCGTTCGGGCAGGCCCACTTGGTTGACCAAGACGTGAGTGTAGATTTCCACTCTCTGACCACGCCGGCCGACCGGGTAGCGATGATTGCAACCCAACCGCTAACTGACAACGAGCAATGGACGCAGATACAACCCGGGGAACTCGTTATCTTTCGCGATGGTGAGCCCATATTCTGCTGAAATGGCGTTCCCTTCATCCATCCAGCACCAAGGGCAAGGTAAGTACATGGTTATCAAACGCGTTGTCCCGTGCAACCCAGAGGCAGTGACATTTGAAGCGATGGACGGAGAACATTTTCAATATCTGCTGCGTGTAGGCAATACAGTGCTGAAGATGCTATCAGATGCGCATTCACCGATGCTCATTCACCATTTGAAAATACCACTTCCCCTGTTATTTCCACCCGATCTCGCTCGCGAGACTTTGAACAGGATCTGACAGCACAGGTCACTCAATCGTGCATTCAAAATTCTGGCGCTGGGGTTTATCGCCCAGCACCGCCTCGGGGGGTTTGTTGGTACCAGTGTCGGTTGCAATTGGCACACCGCTTTTCTGTGGCATCAGTACTGGCGCCTGCTCGCTGCCGGAATAGCCATATTGACCGGGAAGGAACTGCTGGCTACCTTTGTCGTTGCTCAGGACAATCAGCCCATCCGCCACATCCACGTACAAACCATCGGCAGGCGATTTGCCTTCATTGTCCCGATAGTCGCTACAGTCGCTTTGACAGAACAACGCACCGTAGTTGGTGCCGCGGATACCGATGGTGGCAGTCGGCGTCGTCATCCGGTAATCCGCCAGACCACTGCGTTTTCCGACCAGTCCAGTCACGGCACGTAGACCGCCCTTGATCAAGCGGAAGAACGCGTTGTCTTCATCGGGTTTGGCCTGCTCGAAACGGAATGAATCCACCCTCAACTCGGTATTGGGCCGAAGCGTCAGTTCGCCCCCATCGACAAACTTCAACCGTGCATAACTGCTGGGCCCGGTTGCGAGTAAATCGCCACTATCGACCATCGAATTCAAGCTGAGTATCTTCAGCACGCCATCCGCCTTGCGTACAGACAGCACGCCGGCCAGATTCGTTACCGTTGCCTCACCGGCTGCCCAAACGGGTGTAGCCAGGCAAGCACAGGTTGCCAGAATGAGTACGTTTTTCATGGCGTTAGCACTTCTTGTCTTTTTTACGTTTTTCTTCGTTCTTTTCTTGCTGCTGGGCATCTTGCAGTACCTTCCTCACCTGGTCTTTCACGCTGTCCCCGCCAGACTCGACAAGCTCGGTCAGCTCGTTGATGCTGCGCACCGTATCGCTGATTGGTGAATTGCCGCCATCTGGCGTCAGGGTGCCCGGATACGCCACACCGTCGGCATCGCGCACATCCAACACCCCATTACCGCTGATGAGTTTGAGCTGATCGCTCGGCACCGTGGCGCGCAACGACACCCCGCCACCAGCCACCGCCACCAGCGACCCCGCGCGGATATTCAACCCGCCAATCAGCGCGGAAAGAATGCTGCCCTGCGCTGCACTCAGGCTGATAGGGCCAACGCCTGCATCAAGAAAACCAAGCGTAATACTGCCCAGCGCCGCGTAATTGATCGCTCCACCATTGGAAACACTGCTGGTACCCGGGGCCATGGTCAGGCTGCCACCATTGGCCACGAGGTTGATTGCGCCGCCCTGCGTGGTGATATTGGCGTTCTGCTCGATACCGCCAGCCGACTGGATATCGCAGCTGCCTGTAGTCGTGCTGAGCGGACCATTGATGATGATGTTGTCGTTACCATTTCCACTTGCCGTGGTAGCCAAGTGGATGCCCCGGCCAGCGTTAATAGCGGCGCCAATCACCATCGGGCTGTGGGTGACCAGATCAACAGCCCCGCCAGCTGTGATCTCACCCGTGGTTGTCATCCCACCCACACTTTCCACTTGCAGATTCTGGCTAACCTGCGCCGAGGTGAGCGTGATGGCCCGCTTGTTGACCAAGCCAACCGATCCACCACTCTTGAGGGCCACTGCGCTCACATTGCTAACCAACTGGATATTGCCCCCGGCAGAAAGTTCGGCCGAGTTGGCTGTCAAATGCTCGCTGACTTCGGCAGGCCCCTTGATAACCCCAGCAGCCTCTACAACCACGCTCTTGCCAATCACCCCTGCCAAGCCAATATCGCCAGGCCCGCGCAATGCCACTGCCGAATTGGCCGCATTCACTGTCGCGCTATAACTGGTCGCACCTTTGAAGTCGGTTATCGCACCCGTGTTACTCATCTTGATACTGGTCAAACTGGCACTGCCGTCGACATACATATCGCCCGCCGCCTGCAAATCGGCCGATCCGGTCTGTAATTGCATACGGCTACCCGCCGTACCCATGCCCCCACCCGACCCCAGCTTGACGGTACTGCCGATAAAACTGCCCGTCAGCAAGCCGCCAGTATTGACGGTGACACGCCCGGTTCCCGCATCGGCCACTACGTTGCTAGGACTGATAGCTTGCAAGGTGATATCGCCACCCATGGTATGCAGTTTCGCGTCTCCCACTGTGCCGCTGAATTGCAGCACAGCCCCCGCTGCCGTGGTATCCGCATCCAACGCGCCGACTTCAAGCCGTATGGGTTCAACGCTACCAATAGACCCGGCGGCACGCAAGGTTGCCTTTGCCCCGGCCAACTTCCCACCCGACACATTTTCTATCGTACTGGCGGTGACATCGACATTCCCACTGGCTGCATCCACAACCCCAAGCAATACCGGACCAGCCGCCAGCATCTTGATATTGCCGCCGGCGCTGCTGGCTGCGACCTGGTTATCATCCGCCAGCATCAAGTCGATCGCACCACCCTGGGTATTCAACACATTGCTGGACTTGGTAGCCAGGGTCGTGAAGTACATGTCACCGCCGCCGTGTACTGTCGCCTGCAGACTAGGTGCATTCACACTAAGTCTTGCCGCCGCGGTGCCCATGGCATTTGCCGCTTCCAGCTGCACCCCGCCACCTTGAGCCTGCAACATACGGCTGCTGGTGAGCGAACCACCACTAATGAGCGCCAGCCCACCCGTGCTCAGCGGATTCGCACCGGAAATCGTGATATCGCCACCGCTGCTGATTTTCAACCGGCCCGTACCCAGCATATCGGTATGGTCATTCAGCAATACACTCCCGGCGACCATCGCATCGATACCGCCCAGACTTGTAACAAATTTGTATTGCGTGGCAGGTCCTTGCTCAGATAGGAAGCTATCTCCCGTACCGGTACTCACCTCCACGGAATTTACCGTATTGGTCTCAAAGCGCTGGGCTGCAGTGCCTATTGCGCCACCCGCCGTCAATACCATGTTGCCACTGCTGACAACACCACCAGCCTGGCCTGAAATCATATTGCCACCAATGGCGTTCAACTCCACCGTACCCGACCCGGCATGCGCCCCCAACACGATCAGGTCGCCACTCGTGGTTTCATAACGGATATCGCTATTGACGGCATTGGCCATTAGCGTGCCGGCTGAACTGTTGGTGATAAACAGCCCGCCGCCGCCATCCAACGAGGAAACGGCTGTCACTGCAGGGGCATGAACCGGCAAAGGACTGCTGGATGAGCCAACACCACCGCGGCTCGTAAGCAGCAGACTACTGGTCGCGTTCAGCCCCCCCGCCCCCGTGATCCGGCCCTGGTCTGTGGTCAATTTCAATATGTTGGCAGTAACAGGAATATCCACCTGCATATCACCGCTACTGATGAATTCCAGGGTATTCGTGCCGGTGATGCGCCCCAGCTCGGCCGCATCCAGGCCCAGCTGCACGGCTACATCGCCACCACCCAGATTCATACCGGTACCGACAGTCCGTGTACTGATCTTCACTGTTGGCGCGGATATCTGCGTATCCGTACCCAAGGTAATAGAATCAGCAAACAAACGTGCTTCGGTGCCCGCAGATAGGGTCGCCATCGCGCTGGGGCTCGATCCCATCAACGACAGCGACGATGCTTTGATTTCCGTCGCCTCTGTGGAATTGATCTTCAGCTCAGTCCCCTGCATGGCAGCAGCGCTACCCAAGAGGACATTTCTGCCAGAGAGGCTTCTGCCCGAGCCAAACAGCAAGGACAATCCAGAAGTATTCAGCCCCAGGGCATTCAGGGTAATGTCGCCAGTCGTGCTGATATCACCGACACTGCCGACATCAATCGCTCTGGCCGACTGCAGGAAGAACGACGCATTGGGTTGCAGACCCAGATTGGTCAGGATGGCGTCGTCACTGCTGACGATATAGGTGTCACCCACACCTGTTGTGAGGTTTGTACCTACCGAAAGTGTTGTCCCGTTATTGGGCTCTGAATCGCCCGGCACAACCCAACCGGAGATCTGCAACGGCCGGGGTTTAGATCCAACCAGACCCGGATAATTGACATAGCCGTTTCCCGGATCGATACGCTGCAGGTCCACTGTGGCGCCTCGTACCGTACCCAGCGATACCGTCGAAGGGGAATAACCGATGATCCCGCCATCGGCAGCCAAACTCACTTTCTTACCCGCTACCTGGCCGCTATTGAGCAAGATATCGCCGTGGGCATAGATTGCGACGTCGCCATAACCGTTATTGGTCACGCCCAGGTCGGCAATTTCCAAGGCCTGCTGGTTATTGACTTTCAAGACATCGGTACACAAGCCGCTGGTGCAATCGATTCTGGCCGAAAGCGACTTGATGTGATTTGCTGTCCCCGTCAAAAGAATGCCATGTGGCGCGGTATCAACACCTGTGGTCGATAGGTTCAGTGTGTCGACATTCAGCGTACTGCCTGCAGCCTGGCTGATCGCTTTGCCATTCAGCTTCACATCCGCCCGGCCAGCCCAGTTGAACTGACCCAATTGCACATCACTGCTACTCGCCAGAGAAAAAAACTGCCCGGCATTCCCGGTAAGCGTGGCATTCACAGCCACGGTACCACTACTGCTGCTGACACTGGGCAAGTCGACCGGGCCGCCAGAGCTGACATCAAGCACATTCGCAAGCAGTGACGCATTGAATGCTTGCGAGATGCCGCCACTACCCACCGCCAACTTCACCGTGGCGCCACTTCCGCCCAACTGCACCCCCGTACCCTGAGTGATTCGATTACCGGTAAGGGCTAACAATCCTGAGGTGATGATATTGGCACTCGCTGACACATTGTTGACAGCAGTCAGAGTAATGTTGCCAGTGCTGGTCAGCGGTGCATTAACAACCAGATTGCGCCCGGCGTTTGCAAGCAGGTTCTGCGTCGTGTTCACCGCCGTTTGAAAGGTGATGTCCTTGCTTGCATAAAGGGAAATATCTGCCGTTGCCGTATTCAGGATGGATGCGAGAATCGTCGAGGTGGTGCTGACACCATCACCCAGATTCACGGGTAGCGTACTCAAGCAATCGACCGAGCAAGTTGCCGCAATCAGCAGATTTTCAGGATCGAGGAACAAGGTCCCACGCTTACCCTGGGCAGCCCCCAAGTCCACGGTTGAATTGAATGCCAAGGCCCGCTTGCCGGAGACTTCGACAAAACCGCCATTACCGCCTTGCGCACCAGCGCGTGCCTGGATTGCCGCGGCGCTATGTGTGTCCTTATCCGCCCAAACGATAATCTTGCCGCCATCACCATTGGTCTGGGCACTGGCATCCAGCCTCGCACCGGACGCCAGGTCAGTGAACTGAGCATTACGCACCAAGGGATTCTTACCCTGGTAATCGCCGCCCAGCAGAATCGTACCGCCACCCGTTTTACCACTGGCATCGACACGGCCACTCAGAGAAACCTGCTCACCCAACAGTTGTGCAGTTCCGCCCTTGCCCTGGGTGTGGGTAACATCGACCAGACCATCTACCTGGGCTGTCTTACCCGCATCGACCAATACCGCGCCACCGCCTTGAGCAAGTGTCTGGCTGGTACTGGCAAGTTCAACATTCCGGCTGGCCTTGAAGACGATCTTGCCACCCTCGCCCACCTCGGCACGGGTCGCGCTGACCATACCCTGCTGGCGTATTGCAGCAGCGAAAATCCCAATCCGCCCTTGCTCCGCAATCAGCTTGCCGACATTGAGCGTCTCACCCGCTTTCGCATCAATCTTTACGCGCAAGCTGGTATCCACCCCATCCACCAGCTCTACGCTGGAGCCAGCCGCCAGCAACACCTCGCCTTTTGGAGAAAAAATCACCCCGCTGTTTTCCACATTCGGTGCAATCAGGTAGACGAAACCGCCAGTAGGTGTGGTGATGCTTGCGGCGTTACGGACCGAGCCGGTATTACTGCCCTGAAAATGCAAGCGGCCTGTACGGAAATCCTCATCGCTGATATTGAGGCTAGAAGCCACCAGGCCGGCAACATCAATCTGCGCTCCTTGGCCAAACACAATGCCATTAGGGTTGATCAGGAAGACACGGCCATTCGATTGCAACTGGCCGAGAATCTGTGAGGGGTCCTGCCCCATCACACGATTCAACACCGCGCTTTGGCTGTTTTGCTGCACAAAGCGGGTCAACTCGTTGGGGTTGATCGAGAACGACTGCCAATTGATGATGGCGCCAGGCGTGTTGTGAATATCCAGGCTATTGCCCAACTGCTGGATGGTAGCGGAGCCCGATACAACCGTTCCACCGGCCGGATTGGCTTTAGCCAAAGGGACATAGCAAGCCAGCGTGGCGGCAAATAGTGTTTTCAGAACAAAACGGGGTTGTCGTACCACATTCATCATCTTCATTCCTTCCACACATTAACTGATGTTACGCAGTAGCTGCGAGAAGCAGCTGTAACTGATCATAAGCCGCGCGGGAGGCGTTGATCAGTAACTTGCGGCAAAGTGCGAATGGGTTCTTCTGCGTCTTGATGCTCAGGCATT
>NZ_PDZH01000084.1 GCF_002735695.1 Chitinimonas sp. BJB300 | reverse complement strand
ACCTACCATCGCCGACAAGCCCGTTGCTGTCGCCGCGCCAAACGTGCTCAGCAAATAGTCGGTGTACAAATCGAGTTCTTTGTTCTTCATGGCGACAGGTTAGCGTATGCACTGCGTAACATCAGTATTTAAGTGATTATATGCAGATTAAATAATATTAATCTTAATTTCCACAGCTTGTTGCATTCTGAATGACAAATTGTCGATATATTAAATATCCTCTTGCGTTTTTCACTGACATTATTTCGATGTCTTAAAAATAGAATAAGATCATCCCGTCGTTGTAAATGGAACTGATAAAGAGATATCTTTTTTAATCACAGTCTGTGGATTGTAAGAATAGTTGCGGACGCTGCTTTTCGCTTATGGTTTTTATTTGTAATGTGAATATGGCGATATTCAATTAATTGCAGATTTTTAATAAAAAAGATGTGAAGGCTATTCTAAAAATTCAATCAACAGAAAGTGCGCGACCTATGCTCTATGCGAACCAGTATTATGAAGTGGGCGCCCATGCCAATAATATCGGATCAAGTATGCCGTATTATCGTGGAAAAATTCCCTTTGCCCTTTATCTCAAGCTCCAAAATACCTTTCCCCAGGCTGTAGGTGAGACAGATATTGATTGGCTGAGGCGGACCAGACAGCACCCCATGCTGGCCCAACAGATGTTTGGTACGCTGGAGTTCAAGACGGAGCTGATGCAAGCTGTTCAACGCCGCCTGATGGCGCAGGCCATGGCCCGCCGTGTCGGACAGACACAACGTGGCCCTGCACTGGTTGGTATCCGAACTAAATCGTCGTCCAACGCCAAGCGTACCTTTGCCGACCGATATGTAGATGAATTCATGGTAAAGAGCGGCAATAGCCTCGACTACAAATACAAGCAGGCGGCGTATGACATGTTGCTTGAACAATTCGATGCGGCCACCCCCGTAAATGGCAGTATTTTCTGGAATGGCATCAATGAGCTTGCCCTGGCCAAATTAGTCGATCAATGGAATAGGGAGTTTGGACGGGAAATATTTGGCCAGTTGGAAGCTACTACGGCTGCGCGTTATGTCAATAAGCAATTTGAATGGGACCCCGGAACATTCCCGCAATATTTTGTTGATGTATCAGACCGTCTGGGGCATGCCGCCCGTGGCCATGTAACGTCGGTTGTACGATGTGGTTTGCGTTTCGACTCTGTTTTCACGCAGACGGAATTACCACGCATGCTGAAGTCGATGAGTGATCAAATACAGAAAGACCAGACGCCCTCGATTACCGATATCACCATTGTGGTAATAGAACCCAAGACACAAACAGAACAGCGCGTTAAGTCGTTTACCAATAATGAGATTACGCAGATTCCAATTGTTCGTCCGCTCCCTGGGCGGCGTATTAATAGCCCGGATGATTGCACGGTCGATACCTATCTCGACATCAACACTTCCGTCAAGGCGTATTGGACGTTACGCGGTATTCAGTTTCCCAGCCTGGCGGCTACGGAGATCATGGGCGACTTCTCGCAACTGATTACCTGGCCTTGACCGCCAGTGGGCGAAAGAAGGTGGGCGACACCGAACGGTGACGGGGCAAAAGCGCACATGGGTCGTATGGCGTTAGCGAGAGTTTACGCTGAGCCTTGCGTCGAAAAGTCAGCCCCGAATTTCTCCGCCATCTCGGGTACCAGTCGCAGCGCCTCGGCATTGGAGGGGGAAAAGACGGCTTCGGCTGCGACGGTGGCGTCACGCCATTGCCAGTGGGTGTGTTCGCGCGGGGAGAGGGTGGGTTCAAAGCGTTCGCGCACCAGCAGGCCAAACACGTGCTCGGTGTTTTGAGTAACCCCCGGGGCATAGCGGTGTCGCCATACTTCGAAAATCTCGTATTCGTTGCAGATACCCCAGTCTTGCAATTCAAACTGGCTGGCATCGATGCCCAGCTCTTCACGCAACTCGCGCACCGCGGTTTCGCGAGGTTTTTCATCGGCTTCCAGGCTGCCGGTGACCGACTGCCAGGCATGCTGCACATCTGTCCGTTCGATGATCAGGGTCTCCAGTTGCGGCGTGTAAACCACCACGAGAACCGATTCGGGGCGCTTATAAGAAGCATTCATGACGATTTGTTCCTGGCTGGCCGGTAATTGGAGAGCAAAGCAGTACTTTGCCCCAGAAGGTTACCGGGGATCTATCTATCAACTTGTCGGCCTGCATTGCAGAACACGGTATCTGGCGTAACGAACTGCACTATTTTAGCGAAGTCTAGTGCAGAGTATCCCAAGCTAGCTTGGCGATGAGCAGGCTGACCAAGACAATGAACAGCTTTCGGATAAGGCTGGTGCCGCCCCGCATGGCCAGCCGGGTACCAAAGAGCGCCCCGGTGATATTGGCGATGGCCATAGGGATGGCGTATTGGTAGAGCACATGCCCGCTAGGGATAAAAAAGGCCAATGCAGCGAGGTTGGTGGCGATGTTGACGACTTTCGCAGCACTCGAGGCCCGAAGGAAGTCAAAACCAAAGAACCGGATAAACAAAAAGATGAGGAAACTACCAGTACCGGGCCCAAACAGCCCATCATAAAAGCCGATTGCACCACCAATGGCCAATGCAACGATCAGCTCACGCCGGCCGATATGGCTTGGGCGATGCAGTGCGCCAAAATCCTTCTTCCTAAGCGTATAGCCCAGCATGAAGATCAGCAGCGCCAGCACAAGGGGCCGCATCCATTCCTTGGGGATGATGCTGACCGCCATGGCCCCGATGAATGAGAAGACAAAGGCGGTAATGGCAGCCGGCAGGACCAGCTTCCAGGCAATATCAATGTGACGCGAATAACGCCAGGCGGCGGTGCCCGTGCCAAAAACCGAAGCAAACTTGTTGGTGCCGAACAAAGTGGCGGGTGTGTGCTGAGGCAAGGTGGCGAATAGGCCGGGCACCTGCACCAAGCCCCCACCGCCAACAGCAGCGTCGATTAATCCGGCAGAGAAGGCAATCAAGACCAGGGTGAATACATCGAGCATGGTGAGAACGTCGTGCTAGGGGGGTTAGGCGGGCGCTGAACAACCGTGGTTTGAGACGGCTGGTGGAGGGGGCGAACCCTGCCTTGCAGGTATGTTCAATGAGAAGGGGTGGCCTGACTTCCAGCCCTAGTCTGCAGTGCATACCCTGACGAAACCGCAGGATGGTAGGGCGAAGATTCTATCAGAGGCGCTGGGAATGTCTTCCTGGGGGCAGCGATAATAAGCGTACCGAGGTGTTGGGTCCTCTGTTGCAGTAATGGCAAGTCGCTGCGGTATTTGCGCTGTAATGGTTGCATTTCGCAATTGGGTTTGGCAGTTGGCGTATGCAATGCCTAAGGTGTCTTTGGTGCCGCATGGTGCTGTGCACCGATGACAAAGGCTAAAAAACAGATGCGTACAATGACCGGTGTGGGTGCCGCTGCTGCACTGTTGACAGGCATGACTGCCGTAGCTGACGTAAATATCCAGGGTGAATTGAAGATAGGTATGGCCAGCTTGGATATGGAGGGGAAGACCGGCCGCAAGCTAGTGCTCGACACCGCCAATTCGTATCTGTCGTTTAATGGGGATGAAGCCCTACCTTCGGGCATGAAGGCATTCTTTGATATCAGTACCCGTATGTGCCTGGATGGCAGCCAAACAGTGGCAAACGACTGCCGGGTTTATGACCGAACCACCCATGCCTGGCGGGAACACAACGGTTTTGCCAGCCGGGCAGGCTGGGTAGGACTGCGAGGACAGTTTGGTGACATCAGGCTGGGGCGCGGTAAGACGCCCTTCGATGAAGTTGTTGATCGTTATGACCCTTCCACCGGCATTGGTACCGGCATGACAGCCTGGGTGGAGCGCGTATTCCCTGGCGTTGTGCCTTTTGATGCAGCCAGTGCGGCGCCTATTATCGCGGGTTTTGGTCAGCAGATTTATGCTGCCACCTTTGCACAGGCGACGGCAGCGGGGGCACCGAACGCTGCTGCTGTGGCGCTGGCTACCCAAGCGTCGACTACTGCCACCCAAACCCTGACTGGCGCTGTGCAGCAAAGGATTGTGCCGGCGCTTGTTGCCCAGTTCCCTACGTTTCCTACCATTGGACGTTATACAGAGCCGGAAGGAACGTTCAACAATGCGATTCGCTATGACTATGGCAAGGTGGATGGCCCGCACTTCGTTGCCATGTATGCCGTAGGAGAGAACAAAACGGCCACCACCCCTGAAACCAGGCGGCTATCACTGAACGCAGGTTATTCGACAGGCCCAAGCGCGCGCGGCCAATTTCGCATTGATGCGGTGTTCGATCAGCAAAAAAACGTGTTGACGCATCCGGTTGCGGATCAGGTTCTCGCAGGCCTAGTGGCAGCCCAAACGGCAGCAACGCCCCTGTTGGCGGGGGCGCTGTTGCAAGCCGGTATTCCGGCTGCGCTGGCTAACGCTGTGGCAGGTAACGTGATGGGGGCGGTCATAACGTCAGCCGCAAGCAGTTATAGCGTGAAGTCGGAAAATACGTCCCAGCATTTCATGGTTGCCAGTTCCTACGTTTTCCCCATTGGCCGTGTCGGACTGGCGGTGGACCGGATCGCGTTGAGTCAGACGGGGCTGGCGGAAATCCGGCGCACCAATTGGTCGCTGAATTGGGAGCTGGGGTGGAAGAACCTTGGTGGCTATATGGGTTACCGCCGCTTGGGTGCCAGCAATATGGGCGGTGTACATCTACACGATCATGAGCGCAAAATCGGCGCTGGTATTGAGCGTTATTTTTCCAAGCGGACCAAGCTCATTGCTGAGTACAACAATAATAAGATTGAGGGCGGCAAAGTGGTGCACACGATTCTTGGCGGTATTGTCCACAAGTTCTAGCGCTGGTTTGAACCTGTCTCAAGGTCTCGCGGGCAAAACAAGATATGGCGGGAACAGCCGATGAAGCGGCGTTTACAAATGGTAAATGAGCATTGCGAGGGTGCTTTCAACGCCATATTGCCGACGCGCAGCAGACTTTAGACAAGCTCTTAGGCATGTCTTTGTTGTGCCCTTGCCGCCACGAGTAGGTTTCGCTACCTGGCGGTAGTGGCACAACCGTTCATTTTGCAGCGTGGCGGCTTTTTATTGTCCCTTATTGGTCACGCAGCCAAGTCTGAGTACGCCCAAATAGCGAAATACCTAAGAAGCCACGCACCTTCAGTTGCTGCCCCTGCTCCGCCAGGCGCATCTTTACGCTGTAGATATCCCCACTGCTGGGGTCGAGAATTTCGCCACCAGTCCATTCATCGCCGTTTTTTCGTACACCCCAGATAATCTCCAATCCCAGCAACGGCTTGTTTTGTTTGTCTCCCTTACATGCCGTGCAATTGGTTTCCTTGGACTCGAACAGTTTGGTCAGCTTACCGTGCAATTCGCCATTTTCTTCCCAGATTTGGATGACGGCTTCGACCTTTTTTGTTTTGTCACTGATGTTTTTCCAGGAACCGACTGGGCTGTTGACATCAGCCAATACGGGGCCTGTGTCCAATAGCAGCAGCCCGAAGGCCAAGATGGCGTGTAAGCGCATGATGTTATCTCCTTATTGGCAAAATGCGCGCAAGCCTACGGGACTGTAATCCTGTGCGTCAAACCACCGTAGGGCTTCCCTTTTCTGACGGCTGCCTTACCCTGCAGTACACCGTTCGCGACAACCTGTTTGAATCGGCTAAGGTGTGTTGGGCCGTGCCCAGATGGATGCCTGCATCTGGGTAAGCAAAAGCCTGCCGATCGACACCGCACCGCTGGCTCCCGCTGCGTTATAATGCCCGGCTTTGATTGGACTTTTCCTGATTCTGGAGAGAGACGGCAATGCCGATCTATGATTTTCAATGTAATGAATGCGGCCATCGTGCTGATGTACTGCGTAAAATTGCTGACGCGTCCGTCACGACTTGCCCTGTGTGCAAGAAAGAAAGCTTTGCCAAGCAGGTTTCTGCGGCCGGTTTTCAACTTAAGGGGTCTGGCTGGTATGCAACCGACTTCAAGGGTGGTGGCGCCAAGGCGACGGGCGATGCTGTGGCAAGCAGTACGCCTGCTGCCGAGCCAGCGGCAGCACCCGCTACCGCTCCAGCGTGTGGTTCAGGCAACTGTGGTCATTCGCACTAATCTGAATTGAATCCTGAAAATTGAAAGCCATCGCATGAAGCGTTATTTTGTCACCGGCCTGTTGATCTGGGTGCCGCTAGGCATCACCCTCTGGGTGGTCAGCACGCTCGTGGGCGCAATGGATGGCATTCTACTTTTATTGCCCGAGGGAAGCCGCCCTCGAGATATCCTTGGTGTGAATATCCCAGGCATCGGTGTGATCTGCGTGGTGCTGATTGTGCTCTCCACCGGCTTTCTGACAGCCAATATCCTAGGTCAGCGCATGGTGAAGTTCTGGGAAGACATCCTGGCGCGCATCCCGGTGGTGAAGTCCATTTACGGTTCTGTCAAGCAAGTGTCCGATACGGTGCTATCCGACTCCGGTAATGCTTTTCGCAAAGCCTTGCTGGTGCGCTTTCCGCACAATAATGCCTGGACCGTGGCTTTCTTGACCGGTACGCCGGCAGATGAAATCGTTTTGCAACTCGATGGCGAACATCTCTCGGTCTATGTGCCGACCACACCCAATCCGACATCGGGTTACTTCATTGTGGTGAAAAAATCCGAAACCATCGAACTCGATATGAGCGTGGATGAGGCGTTGAAATACGTGATCTCGATGGGCGTGGTTTCGCCCACCCCCAGGTTGCCCGCGCTGCTGCGCCCGGACCCTGTCAATCCAAATCTACCGGGCTAAGCAGACTCACTCGCTTAGCCCGTTAAATCCCTATTTGTCTACATTCTGGCTTATCTCCGCCCCGTTAGGGCGAACCCCATATATTGGAACTGGTATGCGTACTGATTACTGTGGCTTGATCGACAAGCGATTTCTTTCCCAAACCGTTACCGTCAAAGGTTGGGCGCATCGCCGCCGCGACCATGGCGGTGTGATTTTCATCGACCTGCGTGACCGTGAGGGTTTGGTGCAGGTGGTGATTGACCCAGATACGCCAGAAGCCTTTGCATTGGCTGATACGATTCGCTCTGAGTTTGTCATTGAAGTGACCGGCATCGTGCGTGAGCGCCCGGCCGGCACCGCTAACGCCAACCTGATCTCTGGCGAGATCGAAATTCTGGCCAAGCAGTTGGTGATTCTGAACGCTGCCAACACGCCGCCGTTCCAGATTGATGACGAAAACCTGAGCGAGATGGTTCGCTTGCAGCATCGCGTCATCGATCTGCGTCGCCCGGCCATGCAGAAGAACCTGCGTCTGCGCTACAAAGTGGCGCTGCTGGTGCGTAACTTCCTCGATAGCCGCGGCTTTATCGACGTGGAAACACCGATGTTGACCCGCTCGACCCCGGAAGGCGCGCGTGATTACTTGGTGCCCAGCCGTGTGCATGACGGCCAGTTCTTCGCGTTGCCGCAGTCGCCCCAGCTATTCAAACAGCTTTTGATGGTGGCCGGGTTCGATCGTTATTACCAGATCACCAAGTGTTTCCGCGATGAAGATTTGCGTGCCGACCGCCAGCCTGAATTCACCCAGATCGATATCGAGACCTCGTTCCTCTCTGAGGACGAGATCATGGATATCACCGAGGAAATGGCTGTCCATGTATTCAAGGAAGCCATCGGCGTTGACCTGGGCAAGTTCCCACGTATGCAGTACGACGATGCCATGTTCTACTATGGCTCGGACAAGCCTGATATGCGCGTGGACCTCAAGTTCACTGAGCTGACCGAAGTCATGAAGGACGTGGCTTTCAAAGTGTTTGCCGGTGCCGCCAATATGGAAGGGGGCCGTGTGGTTGGCTTGCGCGTGCCCGGTGGTGCAGCGTTTACCCGTTCCGAGATCGATGCCTGGACCCAGTTCGTCGGCATTTACGGTGCGCGTGGCTTGGCTTACATCAAGGTCAACGACGTAACCCAGCCAAACGAAACCGGTTTACAGTCTCCGATCGTCAAGAACCTGTCCGAAACCGCCTTGAAAGCCACGCTGGAACTGACCGGCGCGCAAAATGGCGACATCATCTTCTTTGGTGCCGACAAGGCCAAGATTGTGAACGAGGCGATTGGCGCGCTGCGGATCAAGATCGGCCACGAGAAGGGCGAAGCTGGTGGATTCTTTACCCGCGGCTGGAAACCGCTGTGGGTGGTTGACTTCCCCATGTTCGAGTACGACGAGGAAAGCAAGCGTTATACCGCCTGCCATCATCCGTTTACTTCTCCGAAGGCTGAGCATATCGATCTGCTCAAGACCGACCCGGGCAAGTGCAAGGCGCGCGCCTACGATATGGTGCTCAATGGTTGGGAAATGGGAGGCGGTTCAATCCGTATCCACCGTGCTGACATGCAGTCGACCGTTTTTGAAGCGTTGAACATTGGCCCAGAGGAAGCCCAGAACAAGTTCGGCTTCCTGCTGGAAAACTTGGCTTATGGCGCGCCTCCGCATGGTGGTTTGGCTTTTGGTCTGGACCGGCTGGTTACGCTGATGGCGGGTGCCGAGTCGATCCGCGATGTGATTGCCTTCCCGAAGACTCAGCGTGCCCAGTGCCTGCTGACCCAGGCGCCGAACGCGGTGGACGAGAAGCAACTGCGCGAGCTGCATATCAAGCTGCGCAATACACCGCAAGTCGCCTAATCGCCTGCTTACTGGCGGGCGGTAGACGGCAAAAAGGGACGCTTCGGCGTCCCTTTTTAATTGCTCCGATGCAATCCAATCTATTGGCGGGTAAGGGGGGCTGCACTGGGTAATTCGCTGCTGAAAAGTTGAGCAATATCCACGGCATCGAAGCTGTAGTGTTGGTTACAGAAGTCGCAATCGACTTCCACGCTGCCGCGCTCAGCCAGTACGGATTCCGCTTCTTCACGACCCACCATCTTGAGCATGCTGCCTACCCGCTCACGCGAGCAGCGGCAACCAAAGCGGGGGTGCTCTTCCGCCATGACCCGTACACTTTCCTGGTGGAACAGGCGGTAGAGTAACTCCTGTGGCGGGAGGGAACTCAACTCATGTGGGGTAATGGTCTCTGCCAGGGCGGTCAGGTGTTGCCAGGCATTCGGGTCACCATGGCCGGCGGGTAGTTTTTGCAGCATCATGCCAGCCGCTACACCATTTTCGCTGCTGAGCCATAACCGGGTATCGAGCTGTTCAGAGCTTTGCATGTAGTGCTCGATAATGGCGGCAACGCTGTTGCCTGATAAGCCGACTACGCCTTGGTAGGTTTGGCCGCCATCTGTAGGGTCGAGTGTAATCACGAAGCGGCCCTCGCCAAGCAATTCTACAAGGGATACATTGGGCAGTTCACCTGCTTCCTCATCCCAGCGTGCGGTTGCGCGCATGGTCAGGTCGGATTCGCATTCGATCACTACCAGTTTGAGCCGGCCTTTGCCATGCAGTTGCATGATCAATGACCCCTCGAATTTCAGCATGGCGGTCATCAGGGCGGAGGCGGCCATCAATTCGTTGATCAGCTTTTGGATAACCTGCGGATATTCCCGCCGCTTGAGCACTTCGCTGGTTGTGGCGCTCAGTCGCACCACTTCGCCACGCACGGGCGCTGTATCAAATAGGAAACGTTGCAGGGTGTCTTGGCTCATGTCGGTCTTTCAGATCATCTGGGGGCAGACGCCACATTTCAGTCTGGTCGGTCAATTCTTGGTTTGTTTGATCGGGGCGAGTTCCATGGTTTGCAAGCTCATGGGTAACGACGAGCCCACGTCGAATTCACAGCCAACTTCGACACCGATACGGGCGACATCGGCCGCGCTGAATACGGGGTTGTCGTAGACAGCCCGCATGGCTCCAATCGCGAAGTCACGGCCAGAGCCTATAGCCCAATAATGGCGGTATTCATATACCTCTCGCATAGAAAACACGCCGTAGATGCCGTGTGCATTTGCGATCAACGCCGTGATCTGGCTGGACTCATAAGGGTCGTCCTCTTCTTCTTCCGGCTTGAGAAAGAAGTCTTCCTTCAGCTTTGGGTGAAGCTTGCGGAAGGCGTCGAAAATACTCGCGCGGTTGGTGAAGTCTAGGGCGCGAGTCTTGGCGAGGATAGACTGCAGTACCAAATCATGCGCTGCCGAACCGCACAAGCCGAAAAGGCTGTCGTGCGAGGCGAAAATCTTTTCGGGTTGCGCATCGTGCAGATGGCCCAGGCGGGTGTCGCCAAAGGTGGATTGCGTGTCTGCCGCGATAGCGACCAGATTGTCCTTACGGACAACAACGATGGTGGTCATGAGTCGACTTTGTTCAGATACTGGATGAGGCCCCGCAGGGCATGTTCTATGGTTTGTTCGCGTACCTGGGTGCGATCACCGGCAAAATGGCGGGTTTCACTTTCCAGCTGACGGCCGAATGCCCAGGCAAAGCAGACGGTGCCCACAGGTTTCTCGGCCGTTCCGCCGCTTGGTCCGGCAATGCCCGAAACGGCGACGGCGATATCCGCTTTTGCAGACTGTAGCGCGCCAAACGCCATGGCTTGCGCGACTTCCTCGCTGACAGCACCAAATTTGGCCAATGCAGCTTCTGGCACACCCAGCAATCTGCATTTGGCTTCGTTTGAATAGGTGACAAACGCCATATCGAACCAACCCGATGAGCCGGGAATTTCGGTGATCGCATTGGCAATACCACCCCCGGTACAGCTTTCACCTGCGGTAACGTGCAGGTGGCGGACAGCCAGCATCCGCCCCAGCTGTTCTGCCAACCCGATGATTGTGTGGGGTAAGCTCATTGTCGTGGCTGGCATCAGGCTTTGAGGAAGTGCTCGCGGTAGTACTTCAGTTCATTGATTGAATCGTATACATCGGCCAGCGCTTCGTGCCGACCGGATTTTTTCAAACCCTTGGCAACTTCCGGTTTCCAACGTTTGCAGAGTTCTTTCAGCGTGCTGACATCCAGGTTCCGATAGTGAAACCACGCTTCTAATTCCGGCATCCAGCGTGCCATGAAGCGGCGATCATGATGAATGGTGTTGCCGCACATGGGGCTGGCGCCTTTTGGCACATGGGCTTCAAGAAAAACCAGCATTTGGGCGACGACGGCTGCTTCGTCCTGTGTAGACGCCTTGACCTTGGCGGTGAGGCCAGATTTGCCGTGGGTATTCTTATTCCAGTCATCCATGCCATCGAGCACGCTATCGGGTTGATGCACCACCAACACGGGGCCTTCAGCGATGGTGTTGAGTTCGCTATCGGTAATGACTACGGCAAGCTCGATGATTCGATCGGTATCAGGGTTCAGGCCTGTCATTTCCATGTCCAGCCAGATCAGATGATTCGCGTCTTGAGCCATTTTCGGCACTTTCTTGGATTCAATGGTTGATTACGTGAGCGGTGGGGTCGTGAGGCAAACTGCCACCATTACGCGCCAAGCATGCAACACAGAGGGGCATGAGCGTCGATGACTCGCGTAGAATGGGCGTATTGTCTCACAGGGCTAAGAGCCACTACATTACTGCGCATATGTCTGCTCACGATTTCAGCTTTGTTTTTCTCATTTTTCTGGTTTTTTCCACCGGCCTACAGCTCTGGCTCAAAACCCGACATCTTCGCCATGTGTTGGCGCATCGTGCTGTGGTGCCCACCGATTTCGCCAACGACATCGAATTGGCAGCCCATCAAAAGGCGGCGGATTACACGGCAGCCAAGGTGCAGCTGGCGCGCTGGGCGATTTGCTGGGAGGCGATGGTCTTGTTGGCATTTACGCTGGGCGGTGGCCTGGGTTGGCTGGATGCCATCGCCCATAGTCTGGCCGGCCGCGGTATCTGGGCCGGCTTGTTGCTGATTGGGGGGATGACGGCGATCAGCAGTTTCCTCTCCATGCCGTTTTCGCTCTACTCCACGTTCGTGCTGGAAGAGCAGTTTGGCTTCAATAAAGTCACACCTAAGCTCTTCGTGCTTGATCTGATCAAATCCACCTTGCTTGGCGCTGCACTGGGCTTGCCACTGGTCGCACTGGTGCTTTGGCTGATGAATGTGGCGGGCACCTTGTGGTGGTTGTACGCATGGGCCGCCTGGGTTGGTTTTGGCTTGTTCCTGATGGCGGTGTACCCAACCTTTATTGCGCCCCTCTTCAATAAATTCATACCGCTTGCCGACGCCAGCCTTAAGGACAGGATAGATAATCTATTGACCAAGTGCGGGTTCCAGAGCAATGGGGTGTTTGTCATGGATGGCAGCAAGCGTTCCAGCCATGGCAATGCCTATTTCACTGGCTTTGGCAAAACCAAGCGCATCGTGTTTTTCGATACTTTGGTGGAGCGCCTCACACCGCTGGAAGTCGAAGCCGTGCTGGCACATGAATTGGGCCACTATAAGCGTCGGCATATCATCAAGCGTATGGTGGTGATGTATGGGCTGGGTTTGCTGACGCTGGCCCTGCTGGGGTACTTGAAGGACGCCAATTGGTTTTATGCGGGTTTGGGCGTGGCAGTACCATCTACGGCCGCTGCATTGACGTTGTTCTTCCTCGCGCTACCCGTGTTCACCTTCCCGTTTGGCTGGCTTTCCAGCCGCGGTTCACGCAAGCATGAGTACGAGGCAGATGAGTATGCTGCTTCGGTCAGCAGCGCAGACGCCTTGATTTCCGGTTTGGTGAAGCTCTATCGGGACAACGCCAGCACATTGACGCCCGATCCACTTCACTCCCTGTTTTATGATTCCCATCCGCCTGCTGCATTGCGTATTGCCGCACTGCGCCGAGCATGATTGAAAGGTTAAATCGATGTCACTTGTGCAAGAACATTGTCCAGCTAAAGTTGCGCAACTTAGTGCTGCTGAGGTGCAAGTGTTACTGGCTGAAGTAAAAGACTGGTCTGTAACCAACGGCAAGTTGGTTAAAACGTTTCGTTTTTCCAACTACTACGAGACACTGGCGTTTGTGAATGCTTCTGCGTATGTTTCGCACCGCGAAGATCATCACCCTGAACTCCACGTCTGCTACAACAGTTGCGAAGTGGCCTATGACACGCATTCGGTCAAGGGGCTCAGTCGTAACGACTTTGTGTGCGCCGCCAAATTGGATGCATTGGTTTAATGAGGGAAGTCGCGCGCATTATTGAGTCACACGGTAAGTCCTTTATTGTGGAGTTGGCCGAAGGCAGACGTTATATCGCTACGACGCGGAAGAAAAAAACCGATTACGCCGTGGGTGATCAAGTTGAAGTAGGCATTTTGAATGAGAAACAAGCGGTAATAGAGAAGGCGTTGCCGCGCAGCAGCTTGCTGTACCGTTCGGATGAGTGGCGTGAAAAGCTTATAGCCGCCAACGTCACGCAAATCGTGGTGGTACTCGCGGCGGTGCCAAGTTTTTACGAGGAATTGCTTAGCCGGTGTCTGGTTGCCGCGGAAGATGCGGATATTCGCGTCCTGATTTTGCTCAATAAAGCCGATTTACCCGAAACAGCGGCAGTCCGCCCGATTTTGGCGCCTTATTGTGCGTTGGGGTACCCGATGTTGGAGTTATCGGCACAGGAGGATGTGTCCCCCTTGTGGGCTTATCTGGTTGATCAGACTTCTGTATTTGTTGGCCAGAGCGGCATGGGTAAGTCCACGCTCGTTAATGCGCTGTTGCCTGAAGTGAAAGCGCGCACCAATGAGATATCCGTCGCACTTGATTCCGGCAAGCATACTACGACGCATGCCACACTTTATCGGCTGCCACATGGGGGTGAGCTAATTGATTCCCCTGGCCTGCAAGAGTTTGGCATGCGCCATTTGCCGGCCGATAGACTGGTGCCACTGTTCCCAGAGTTTCGTCCCTATATCGGTCAGTGTCGTTTCCATAATTGCCGGCATGACCGAGAGCCAAATTGCGCGCTGATCGCCGCGTTGGAGCGTGGAGAGATTTTGCCGCAGCGATTGAACTTGCTACGCAAATTACGTGCCGAGTGCGGTGCTTAATAGGACGTATGGCAGATTTCTTTTGCAAAACAGTCTTTTATTTCCTTTTTGGCACTGGTAAAATTCAAATCCGAGTTTTTTATTAACCCTTTCAGTTAGAAAGTAGGACTGATTTTCATGCCAAATGTACGCGTCAAGGAAAACGAGCCGTTTGAGGTAGCCATGCGCCGCTTCAAGCGTGCGGTGGAAAAAACAGGTCTTCTCACCGAACTGCGCGCTCGCGAGTTCTACGAAAAGCCAACCACCGAACGCAAGCGTAAGCTCGCTGCTGCTGTGAAGCGCCATTACAAGCGCATTCGCAGCCAGATGCTGCCAAAGAAGTACTACTAAGCAGCGTTTTCCGCGTACCGTAATGCGTGCGGTTTGGCGCAGTTACGTGTGGTTGCAGTATCGCCCCCTTGAGATTTTGTAGCAGGGGTGCAAAACTCATTGGAGCCGCCAGAAATCTGGTGGCTCTAATGTTTTAACCCACCACAATCGAGTCCTATCATGAGCCTGAAGCAACGCATTACCGATGATATGAAGACCGCCATGCGTGAGAAGAATGTGGCCCGTCTGGGCACCATCCGCCTTTTGCTGGCTGCGATGAAACAGCGTGAAGTGGATGAGCGTATTGAGTTGTCGGATGATCAGATCGTGGCGATTATCGACAAGATGCAGAAGCAGCGGCGTGACTCGATCAGCCAGTATGAAGCGGCGGCCCGGCAAGATTTGGCCGATATTGAAAAGGCTGAAATGTTGGTGCTTGATGGCTATATGCCGCAACAGGCCGATGAGGCGGAGATTGCCGCAATCCTGGACACGGCTTTGGCAACGCATGGCGCAACCGTGGCTGCCATGGGCAAAATCATGGCTGAGATTAAGCCTAAGTTGGCAGGGCGTGCCGACATGAGCAAAATATCCACTTTGGTTAAGGCGCGCATTCAGTAAGCATTGGATAAGCTAGACGCGCTACGCGTTTTGCTGCTTTTGCCTCAGCGCTTGTGACCATGGCCCGTATTCCAGAAGACTTTATTCAAGACTTGCTCAACCGCCTCGACATTGTAGAGGTGGTGGAGCGCTATCTGCCGCTTAAAAAAACGGGCCAAAACTATTCTGCGTGCTGCCCTTTTCATAAGGAGAAGTCCCCATCCTTTACCGTGAGCGCTACCAAACAGTTTTATCACTGCTTTGGTTGCGGCGTGCATGGCTCAGCCATTGGCTTTGTCATGGAATACGAAGGGTTGGGATTTCAGGATACCGTTGAGAAACTGGCTGAATCTGTAAGCATGCAGGTACCAAAAGCCGAGGGGCATATTGACGACGCGCCTCGCCGCCAGCAGCAAAGTGGCTTGGTGGATCTGAATACGCGGGCCATGCACTACTACCGTGATCAGCTTAAGCACAGTACGCGAGCAGTCGACTACCTTAAGCAGCGCGGCCTCAGCGGCCAAATTGCCGCCCGGTTTGGGTTGGGATATGCCCCCGATGGCTGGCACCCATTGGCCGAATGCTTTAGTGATTACGCCACTAATTTGCAACTGAACGAAGTCGGCCTTGTTATTGATCATGGCGAGTCTGGCCGACGTTACGATCGATTTCGTGACCGAATACTATTTCCGATCTTGAATGGCAAGAGCCAAGTCATTGGTTTTGGAGGTCGTATTGTTGATCGGGGAGAGCCAAAGTATTTGAACTCCCCAGAAACGCCCTTGTTTCAAAAAGGACTGGAGTTGTATGGATTGCCCCAGGCCCGCCCGGCGATCCGCGCCAAAAACCGAGTGTTGGTTGTGGAGGGCTATATGGATGTCGTGGCCTTGGCGCAGCTTGGTGTTGAGTATTCAGTGGCGACATTGGGTACGGCTTGTACGCCCGAGCATGTGAAAAAACTGCTGCGTTTGGCGGATCAAGTGGTGTTCAGTTTCGATGGTGATCGGGCAGGGCGCAAGGCTGCATGGCGAGCGCTGGAAAATTGCTTGGCGCAGGCGAGCGACGGCAAAACCTTGTCCTTTTTGTTTTTGCCGGCAGAGCACGACCCGGATAGCTATATACGTGAGTTTGGCCAGGCAGCTTTTGAAGCGCTGATTGATCAGGAAGCAATTGGACTCGCGGGTTTTCTTTGCCGTGAGCTGGCGTCGCAGGTGGATTTGCAAACCGAAGAGGGAAAAGCCAAATTTCTCTTTTTGGCCAAACCGTTGGTAGAGCAGATCAAGGCGCCAGCATTGGGCATGCTGTTACGAAAGAAGCTGGCGGAAATGGCGGGCCTGGATGCTGTTGAAGTTGCCCAGCTATTAGGCGGCATCTCACCGATGGCGGCGCATCCGCCAGTTGTTACTGCTTGGCAAAGAGAGGGTAAGCCGTGGCAAGAGGGAGCGAGTAACGACCGGGTGGGGGCTGGTGCGTGGAATGCTAGACCCGGCGCCTGGAAGGACGGCGGAGGCAAGAGCAGGCGAGGTTGGCGTCAAGACGCTTTGAGGGATGAAAACCCGACATCCTTCGTTGAGGAGCGTCATAGCAATGATTTGGGATTTGAGCTCTTGCAATTGCTGGTTACTGCCCCAAAGTATGCGTTGGAGTTGCCGCAGAATGAATTGCCGGAGAGTGAGATTACCCCTTCCATGAAAGCTATTTTGCGGTTGGTGGATTTTGTGGGTGAGCAAACGCATGTTCCTGCGATTGGTCACTTGCTTGAGGCATTGCGCGATAGCCCCAGTTACAGCTTGTTGGCGCGTGCATTTGCTAAAAGTCGCGATGTATATCGTGATGGTGATGAAGCGATTCTTGCCCAGACTTGGCAAGAGACTTTAGCACGTTATCTTTTGTTGATGGAAAAACCCAGAGCCGCGCGGCGCCAGGCGGAACTCGCGGCCAAGGGTTTGTCCAATCTTAGTGCCGACGAGCGAACCGAGTACAGTCGTTTAGTAATGCTTGGACGCTAGCAGCCATTTGAGCAAATCTGTGGGCGGCTGGCTAAGTGGGCAGCAGTGTTTTTAGCTAGGTCTTTGAAACTATTTGCAAAAAGCCACGTCTGCCCTTGCCAAAGCAAGGGCAGATCAAGTTTGGAGTAACGAATTCATCCTTTTGGATGCAATTCGTGCTATCATTTTCCGTTTCACCGTATTAGATTCGAGATTACCCCACATGGCGGCAAATCAAGACCTCGACAAGTCAGAAGGTAAGCGGGACGCAGAACCGCGTCTCGATAGCGAAGCACGTAAGGCGCGCTTTAAGAACTTGATCGTGCTCGGCAAGGAGCGTGGCTTTCTGACCTATGCGGAGATCAACGATCATCTGCCGGAAGATATGCTGGACGCCGAGCAGATCGAAGGCGTGATCAGCATGATCACGAATATGGGCATCCAGGTATACGACGAGGCGCCTGATGCCGAATCTCTGTTGATGTCTGATGCCACACCTGCTGCGGTTGCGGACGATGATGTGGCTGAAGAGGCAGAAGCCGCACTCTCCACGGTGGATTCGGAGTTTGGCCGTACGACTGATCCTGTGCGTATGTATATGCGCGAAATGGGTACGGTAGAGTTGTTGACCCGTGAAGGCGAAATAGAAATCGCTAAGCGGATCGAAGATGGTCTCAAGCACATGGTGCAAGCCATTTCTGCGTGCCCAACGACGGTTGCCGGTATTATCGGCATGGTTGATCGCGCTCTGGCTGATGAAATTCGCATTGACGAGGTCGTGGATGACTTTATTGATCCGAATGCAATCGAAGAAGAAGCGTTGCCTGCACCTGATTTGCCCGATACGGATTCCGACGAAGAGGCGCTTGAGGGTGATGATGAAGGTGAAGATGATGACGGTAGCGCTGCCGCTGCCGCTAACCTTGAAGAACTGAAGAATAAAGCCCGTGAACACTTTGAGGTCATTCGCGTCCTGTTTGACAAAATGCTCAAAGCATTGGAAAAGCATGGTCCTCACAGTAAGCAATATCTGGCATTGCAAGAACAGGTATCCGCAGAGTTTCTGAAAATTCGTTTTTCTGCGCGCCAAGTAGAAAATCTATGTGACAGTGTGCGTAACATGGTTGATGAGATTCGCGGCTATGAACGTGAAATCATGGATATTTGCGTTCACAAAGTGAAGATGCCTCGCGAGCATTTCATCAAGACTTTCCCAGGTAATGAAGACAACCTTGACTGGGTGAAAGATGAAATTGCTTCGGGTAAGCCATACGCCGCTATTCTGGAACGTTACCAGCACGCTGTGATGGAAAAGCAGTCCAAGCTGACAGAGCTTCAAACCCGAGCCATGTTGCCGATCAAGGATCTGAAAGAGATCAACCGGCAGATGTCCACGGGTGAAGCCAAGGCTCGTCGTGCTAAGCGTGAGATGATTGAGGCTAACTTGCGCTTGGTAATCTCAATCGCAAAGAAATACACTAACCGTGGCTTGCAGTTCCTTGATCTTATCCAAGAAGGCAATATTGGGTTGATGAAGGCGGTAGATAAATTTGAATACCGCCGTGGTTATAAGTTTTCGACTTACGCCACTTGGTGGATTCGGCAGGCGATTACCCGCTCTATTGCTGATCAGGCACGTACGATCCGTATCCCGGTTCATATGATCGAAACGATCAACAAAATGAATCGTATTTCGCGTCAGATTTTGCAGGAGACGGGTTTAGAGCCTGATCCAGCAACATTGGCTGAGCGGATGGATATGCCAGAGGATAAGATTCGTAAGATCCTTAAGATTGCCAAAGAGCCGATCTCAATGGAAACGCCGATCGGGGACGACGACGATTCACATTTAGGCGACTTTATTGAGGATCAGAACAATCTCGCACCAGTGGATGCTGCCGTTTATGCCAGTTTGCGTGATGCGACCCGTGATGTGCTTGACACATTGACGCCGCGCGAAGCCAAAGTATTGCGTATGCGTTTTGGTATTGAAATGAATACTGATCACACGCTGGAAGAAGTCGGCAAGCAGTTTGATGTAACGCGTGAGCGGATACGTCAGATTGAAGCCAAAGCGCTGCGAAAGCTGCGCCATCCAACCCGCTCTGAGCGGCTGAAGAGTTTCCTCGACAGCTTGGCTAGCGAGGGTTAACCCCTTTCGGGCCTGTAGCTCAGTTGGTTAGAGCAGAGGACTCATAATCCTTTGGTCCACGGTTCAAGTCCGTGCGGGCCCACCAAAAAAAGCAGTAGAATCAACGGGTTAGTGTTAAGGCACTAACCCGTTTTTTTTGTCATCTTCGATGGTATGACTAAATGTTGCCATGATGATGTCAATTTGCCGGCTATGTTTCTGTAAATGGTCTGGCGCAAGGTGAGCATATCTGCGTACCATTTCCACGGACTCCCACCCTCCAAGCTCTTGGAGTTCAGCAAGTCCTACCCCAGAATGAATCAGCCAACTTGCCCATGTATGGCGTAAATCATGAAACCGGAAATTCTCTATTCCGGCAGCTAGACATGCTTTATCAAAGGCTTTGGTGCTTAAGCTACCTAAGGGCTTATCTTGGTTGGTGAATACAAACTCAGCATGTTTGCCGGCTTGAGTGGCTATAGCATCTAGCGCAGTCTGGTTTAGGGGTACGCCAATTGCTTTTCTGCTTTGGCCTCATCGGGATGAATCCAAGCGACTTTTCTTGTGATATCTATCTGATCCCAGCGTAACCAGTAGATATTTGATTTACGTAAACCAGTGGCAAGTGCAAACGTAACAATTGGAACAGGTAATCCGGTAAATGGGCTATCAGCCTTTGCGATTCAGCGGGGGTTATCCACAGGATTCGGCGTTTAGCTTCATGGTAGAGCGTAATGTGAGGAGCTTTCTCAATCCAGCGCCATGACCGTTCTGCTTTGCGCAGGATTGCCCGGAGCAGGGCAAGGTAGCGGTTTTTGGTGGCGTTCTTTCCCAAAGGAACTGCCTTATTAGCTGATGTTACGCAGTGCATACGATAACCTGTCGCCATGAAGAACAAAGAACTCGATTTGTACACCGATTATTTGCTGAGCACGTTTGGCGCGGCGACAGCAACGGGCTTGTCGGCGATGGTAGGTGGTGCAATGAGCCACGACCAGGTGACGCGTTTTTTGTCCAAGAACGATTACACCTCCAAGGTGAACCGCCCCGGGTTTTGAGGAGGCTTCTTGATCATAGAGAATAGTGCCATGAAGAAGACGACCCCCTTTTCCCCGGAAGTTCGCGAACGTGCGGTGCGTATGGTGCAGGAACATCGTGCCGATTA
>NZ_PDZH01000083.1 GCF_002735695.1 Chitinimonas sp. BJB300 | reverse complement strand
GTTTACGATCCACGCTTCCTTCCCACGCTCGGTCGCCCTCACGCAGTTGCGCTTCACTTCGTTCGCTGTGATCAACTTACGGCGGGACTTCCACCCGCAGGAGTGCGCCCATGCTGGGCGCACATGGACAAAAAAAAAGTGCGACCTAAGTCGCACTTTTTTGAATAAACGAACCTCCGAAAGCCGACTCAGCCCAGATTGAGAGTGCCGGTAGTGGTAGTTCGGAAGGACATCTTCGTTTACTCCTGTGTTGGTAGGCGCGATTGGACTCGAACCAACGACCCCCACCATGTCAAGGTGGTGCTCTAACCAGCTGAGCTACGCGCCTAAAGAGCTGCGCATTCTAGGGATTTAAGCCGAAGCTGACAAGCCCTAGATACAAAATATTTCACATACCTCGCTTACGCCAGAAATAACGCAGCACAAAGCCGGGATATGCCGCCACGACGAACAGTGCAAACGTTGTCACATAAAACTGCCAGCGCTGCCGGTGCACAGGACCAAGGCGGCTTTCCAGCCATAACCCCAGCCCTCCTACCACTACATACAATACCAGCAATTCCAGTAACCGCCAGCCAAAGGCTTTAGTCTTCCCGTCTTTAGGCGGCCAGATAAACAGGGCACGCTCTACCATAAACGGCAAATTGGCGGCCAAGGCCGCCAATCCAATGAATGCATACAGTGCTGCGCTCACAGCATACCCAAACTATGACGAATCGACTCAAAGCACAGCTGCAACAAACTATCAGGCATAAGACCCAATACCAATACAGCCAAGCAATTGATGGACAACAATACTCGCATATCAGGCTTCACTGCGATTGGGCTACTGTCCACCGGTTCGTCCATGAACATCAGCTTCACCACCCGCAGGTAATAGAAAGCCCCAACCAAAGAGAACAAGACAGCCACGACGGCGAGCCACACCAGACCAAGATCGACAATCGCCTGGATTACCGCCAGCTTGGCGAAGAAGCCCACGAAAACTGGTATACCTGCCATTGAGAACATCACCAACAAGAACATCCAGGCAAACCATGGACTACGTTGCGCAAGCCCTTTTAAATCGGCAAGCCGCTCAGCCTCGAAACCCGCACGCGACAGCAGCAACACCACGCCAAAGCCAGCCACCGCCATAATGGCATAGACAATGGCATAGAACATACCTGCCGCATAACCCTGCAACGTACCGGCCAAAATACCCAGCAACATGAAGCCCATGTGCGAAATGGTTGAATAGGCCAGCATGCGCTTCAAATTGGTCTGTGCAATGGCAACCAGATTACCCACCCCGATAGACAAGACTGCCAGCACAATCAACATGCCCTGCCAATCCGCCATCAGTCCAGGCAATGCCTGCACCAATAGACGCATCACGAATGCAAACGCAGCCAACTTGGGTGCCGAACCAATCAGCAAAGTGACCGCAGTAGGCGAGCCTTGATAAACATCCGGCACCCACATATGAAATGGTACGTTTCCCAGCTTGAAACCAATACCGGTAACGATGAAGACAAGGCCAAACACCAGCAAAGTACGGCTAGCTGTACCACTGGCAACCTTGGCGGCAATCGCATGGATATCTAGGCTGCCCGTAGCGCCGTAGATCATCGACATACCGTAAAGCAACATGCCAGAGGCTAAAGCACCCAACACAAAGTATTTCATAGCAGCTTCTGTCGCTGGCTTGGAATCACGCGGCAGCGCCACCAAGGCATACAGCGACAACGACAGCAATTCCAGACCGACATAGAGCGTCAGCAAATTCGTCGCTGAAGCCATCACCATCATGCCCAATAGGGCAAACAGCGACAAAGTGAACAGCTCCCCGCGATACATCTGCCGATCGGCAGCATAGGCACGGCTGTAAGCCAACATCAGGCCAACTGCTGCATACATGCCCAGTTTGAGCACATCAGACATCGCATCTGCGACGAACATACCGGCAAAGGCAACCCGCGGCATCCAAGAGAAACCCTGAACTGTCAGCACTGCACTACCCACTAGTGCAATCAGCGACAACGTATAAGTGACATCGCGCTGCTCATCTTTGATGAACAGGTCAATCAAGAGCACGGCCGAAACCGCAAATAAAAGCCAGATTTCCGGCAGGGCGGCGACCAGATTCAAACTAGCGAGCGTCATTCTTGTTTAATCCCGGTTCGTATCAAGGCAGCTTGGAATGTTTAACTTGCATGATCAGCGTATCAACACTGGCGTGCATCTTTTCAGTAAACGCTTGCGGGTAGAGGCCCATGCCCAGCACGGTCACAGCCAATATCACCAACACAGTAAATTCACGCAGATTCACATCATTCAGTTCGGCGACATGCTCGTTGGCGACTTCGCCGAAAATCACGCGCTTGTACATCCACAAGGTATAAGCAGCACCGAAGATCAGCGTGGTGGCAGCGGCAAAGGCGTACCAGAAGTTCACCTTCACAGCGCCGATGATGACCATGAATTCCCCCACAAAGCCCGAGGTGGCAGGCAAGCCGGAATTGGCCATGGCAAACAGCAGGAAGAAAGCAGCAAACGTGGGCATGGTGTTGGCCACACCACCATAGTCGGCAATGTTACGGCTGTGGACACGGTCGTACATCACACCGATACAGAAGAACATCGCGGCGGAGACAAATCCGTGGGAAATCATCTGAACCAGTGCGCCTTCGACACCATAGGTAGTCGGCGCACCATCGGTGAACATAAAGAACCCCAGGGTAACGAAGCCCATGTGCGAAATGGACGAATAAGCAACCAGCTTCTTCATATCCGTCTGCACTAGCGCAACCAGACCAATATAGACAACCGCAACCAAGGACAAACCGATGATGATCCAACCCCACTCACGCGCGGCATCCGGCACAATCGGCAGAGCAAAACGTAGGAAACCATAGGCACCCAGCTTCAGGGTAATGGCCGCCAAAACCATGGAACCACCTGTTGGTGCTTCAACGTGCGCATCCGGCAACCAGGTATGAACCGGGAACATGGGCACCTTCACCGCAAATGCGAAGAAGAAGGCGATCATCATGAAGCCCTGCACAGACAGCGGCAGAAGCACGTGCTGGAACTCGGCAATCTCAAAGGTCTTGCCGGCATGGAAATACAGGTAGATGAACGTCACCAACAACAGCAACGAACCCATCAAGGTATACAAGAACAGCTTTACTGCAGCGTAGACACGGTTCTGACCACCCCATACACCCACGATCAGGTACAGCGGCACCAGCATCGCTTCAAAGAAGACGTAGAACAGCATCGCATCCATCGCAGCGAAAGCGCCATTGATCAGGCCGGACATGATCAGAAAGGCAGCCATGTACTGCGCAACCCGCTTCTGAATCACTTCCCAGCCCGCCACAACCACCAACAAGGTGGTAAACGCATTCAGGATGACGAAGAACATCGATAGGCCATCAACACCAAGGTGGTAGTTGATATTAAAAGCCGGAATCCATGGCATCTTTTCTACGAACTGCATGCCGCCATGCAGCAATGTGAACTGGGTATAGAGCGGGATGGTAACCAGGAAGCCCAGCCCCGCGCCCAGCAGCGCAATCAAGCGTGCCCAAGCAGCACGGCTATCACCGCCAGTTGCCAGCACGATGAGACCGGCCACGATCGGCACCCAGATCGCCAGACTCAACAGATGTTCAGACATATCCACCCTTACCTACTGAATGTGTTTTCTTTAAACGTGCACTGCACACGATTACTGCGGAATAAGGAAACGCCCGAGCCAGAAAGTCAGCAGCAGCAAGGCGCCGATAATCATGGCAAAAGCATAATGATAGATGTAGCCAGTCTGGACACGACGCATCAGACCCGCCATTGCCCCGACCAACTTGGCAGAACCATTGACCATCAGGCCATCGATCAACACCGTATCGCCCACCTTCCAGAACACCTTACCCAACTTACGGCCAAAGGTGGCAAAACCCTGGATATACAGATGATCCATGTAGTACTTGTTTTCCAGCAGGGTATTCAGTGGGCCCGTCTTGGCTTTGATAGCTGCAGGGATATCTGGACGCTTCATGTAGAAGAACCATGACAACGCAACACCTGCCAGCGCCAACCAGAATGGCGCAGTACCAAACGAATGCAGACCCATCGCCACGGCTCCGTGGAATTCCTCGCCCAACTCCTTCATCACATGATGGCGACTGGTATCAATCACGCCGTCGAAAAAACCGCCATACAGCATGGGTTCAATCGCGATAAAACCGATTACCAGCGAAGGAATAGCCAACAGCACCAGCGGTAATGTCACAACCCATGCGGTCTCATGCGGCTTATCGTTTGGTCCCAAACCATGGTGATGCTCATCGGCATGTTCGTCATCATGATGATCATGACCGTGATCATGCTTGGCTTCCATCCAACGTTCCTTGCCATGGAAGACCAGAAAGTACATGCGGAAGGAATAGAACGCCGTCACAAACACCCCGATAATCACCGCGGCGTAAGCAAACTGTGCAGCTGGCAGGTGCGACGCATGCACGGCTTCAATAATCGAGTCCTTGGAATAAAAACCAGAGAGGAATGGCGTACCGATCAAGGCAAGCGAACCAATCAAGGAAGTGATCCAGGTAACCGGCATGTACTTACGCAAACCGCCCATATTGCGGATATCCTGGTCATGATGCATGCCGATAATGACCGAGCCCGCAGCAAGGAATAGCAAGGCTTTGAAGAACGCATGCGTCATCAGATGGAATACCGCGACCGAATAAGCCGAGGCACCCAGTGCAACCGTCATATAACCGAGCTGCGACAATGTCGAATACGCCACGACGCGCTTGATGTCGTTCTGGATGATGCCAAGAAAACCCATGAACAACGCGGTGATCGCGCCAATGACCATGATGAAGTTCAGTGCCGTATCAGACAACTCGAACAGCGGCGACATCCGGGCGACCATGAAGATACCTGCTGTCACCATGGTAGCCGCGTGGATCAATGCCGAAATCGGTGTCGGGCCTTCCATTGAGTCCGGCAGCCAGACATGCAGGGGAAACTGGGCTGACTTACCCATCGCGCCGATAAACAGCAAGATGCAGGTCACACTCAATAGTGACCATGGCGTATCGGTGAACAAGCTGATGGTCACGTCCTTCAGCGCCGGTGCAGCAGCAAATACATCGGCGTAATAGAAGGAACCGAAATGGGTCAGCACCAGCCCGATACCCAACAAGAAGCCAAAGTCGCCAACGCGGTTGACCAGGAAAGCCTTCAGATTGGCGAAAATCGCGGTTGGGCGCTTGAACCAGAAACCAATCAACAGATACGAAACTAAACCTACCGCTTCCCACCCGAAAAACAGCTGGACGAAGTTATTGGCCATCACCAACATCAACATCGAGAAGGTGAACAGCGAGATATAGCTGAAGAAACGTTGGTAGCCGGGGTCTTCTTCCATGTAGCCGATAGTGTAGATATGCACCATCAGCGACACGAAGGTGACCACCACCATCATCATGGCTGTCAACTTGTCGACCAGGAAACCAACCGATACATCGATGCCATCTACGGTCAACCAGGTGTAGAGATTGCCGTTATAGGCTTCGCCGCCATTGAGCTGGTCATAAAGCACCGAAAAGGAGCCGACACAGGCGGCCGCCACACCGAGAATGGTCACCCAATGCGCGCCGGCACGGCCGACGAGGCGGCCAAACAGGCCCGCGACAATAGCGCCGAAAAGAGGTAGCAGGGGGATCAGCAGATAGAGCGTCGGTTTATCCATAGCGCAGTCTTGTTCTGTATTGCTTGTTAGGTCGTCGAATTTGCTGCAAGAAGGTCATTGCGATCAGCCCTTCAGGCTGTCGAGGTCTTCCACATTGATCGATCGGGTATTGCGGAACAGCACCACCAGGATTGCCAGACCAATTGCCGATTCAGCCGCAGCCACGGTCAGGATGAAAAACACAAAAATCTGTCCACCGGTATCGCCGAGATACTTGGAGAAAGCAATAAAGTTCATATTGACGGCAAGCAACATCAGCTCGATTGCCATCAGCAGAACAATGACGTTCTTGCGATTCATGAAAATGCCGAATACCGAAATCGCGAACAGGATCGCGGCCAGCACGAGGTAATGGGTCAGCGTCATGGTTTCTAGGCTCGTCTTGTTTCGATTCAGGCGGCCGGCTTGTTGCCAGCTTCGTCTGCAGCAGGAACTTCAGGCTGCTCTATTACGGCATCCATCTTGACGATGCGTACACGGTCATTGCGTTTCACCTTGATCTGATCAGCAGGATTCACGTACTTGGTGTTCTTGCGGCGGCGTAATGTCAGTGACACGGCAGCAATCATGGCAACCAGCAGCAACACCGCTGCCAATTCAAATGGCAGTACGTAGTCGGTATAGATTGGTACGCCCAGCTGCTTGATATTTGATACACCCTCGGGCAATGGCGCTACCGTCGACAACGAGGCCAGCCCAGTCTCTGGGGCTACCAACACCATCACCATTTCTGCAGCCATGATGGCGGCAACGGCTCCGGCAATTGGGAAGTAGCTCCAGAAATCCTTGCGTAGCTCTTCGAAATTGATATCCAGCATCATGACCACGAAGAGAAACAGCACCATCACCGCACCGACATAGACCAGTACCAGGGAGATGGCGAGGAATTCGGCTTCGATCAGCATCCACAACACCGCGCCGGTGAAGAAAGACAACACCAAGCTCAGGGCTGCGTGCACTGGGTTCTTGGCGGTAATCACCCGAAGTGCAGAAGCAATCAGGATGGCCGCAAAAATATAGAAAATGACAATAGTCGGGGTCATGGCTGCCGGTTCGAGGATGGACGTTTAGCGATACTTGGCATCGGCTTCGCGATTCTTCGCGATTTCGGCTTCGTACTTGTCACCCACTGCCAGCAGCATGGGTTTAGTGAAATACAGATCGCCACGCTTTTCACCGTGGTATTCCAGTACATGGGTTTCCACGATGGCATCTACGGGGCAGGCTTCTTCGCAGAAACCGCAGAAAATGCACTTGGTCAGGTCGATATCGTAGCGCGATGTACGACGTGTGCCGTCATCCCGCACTTCCGACTCGATTGTGATGGCAACAGCAGGGCACACGGCTTCGCATAACTTACAGGCGATGCAGCGCTCCTCACCATTGGCATAGCGACGTTGCGCATGCAGGCCACGGAAACGCGGCGAATACGGCGTTTTCTCTTCCGGGAATTGCACAGTAATCTTACGCTGGAAGAAATGCCGGCCTGTGAGCGCTAGACCCTTGACCAGTTCAACCAACAAGAATGTTTTGAAGAAATTCTGAATCTTTTCCATGGTGCTCAACTCACCAGAGCGAATACGGGGTTTGCATCCAGGCGGCAACCAGGACGATCCAAACTAGGGTCACAGGGATGAAGACCTTCCAGCCCAAACGCATCAACTGGTCATAGCGATAGCGCGGGAAAGTAGCGCGGAACCAAAGGAAGCAGAACAGGATGAAGGCAGTCTTCAGGCCCAACCAGTGGAAGCCTTCGGCTCCCAGGAAAGGCACCGATGCCGGGAAGGGTGACAGCCAGCCACCCAGGAACATGATCGAGGTCATGATCGAGATCAGGATCATGTTGGCATACTCACCCAGGAAGAACAGGGCGAAACTCATACCGGAGTATTCGATCATGTGGCCAGCCACGATTTCGGACTCGCCTTCGGTCACGTCAAACGGTGCGCGGTTGGTTTCCGCAACGCCCGAGATCAGGTAGACCAGAAACAACGGAAAGAGCGGGATTAGGTTCCAGGACAAGATGGAACCCCCTGCAACACCTTGCGCTTGCTGAGTAACTATGTCGGTCAGATTCAAGCTGCCCGAAAGCATCAATACACCTACCAAGGCAAAGCCCATGGCGAGTTCATAGGAAATCACCTGGGCCGAAGCACGCATAGCACCAAGGAAAGCGTACTTGGAATTCGATGCCCAACCGGCCACGATAACGCCGTACACGCCCAACGAAGTAATCGCCATCACGTACAGCAAACCGGCATTCACATTGGCCAGTACCACGCCAGGCGAAAATGGCACCACAGCCCAGGCAGCCAGGGAGGGCGCCAACACCATGATAGGGGCAAAGAAGAACAGACCGGTTGAAGCCGCGCTGGGGGAAATAATTTCCTTCAGCAGAAGCTTCACACCATCGGCAATCGGCTGCAGCAAACCAAACGGCCCCACACGGTTCGGTCCGATGCGTATCTGCATGTAACCGATGACCTTACGCTCGGCCAAGGTCAGATAAGCAACTGCACCAAACAAGGGGGCCACGATCAGGACAATTTTAAGCAACGTCCAAGCAACCGTACCTGTAGTCGGACCAAGCACAGAGAGAAAACCGTTATAGAGCGCGTCGATCATGGCTTTTCTCCTCAGGCGCGCGTCAGTTGGATAGGCGCAAACATCGCACCCAGCATGACAGTCTTCGGATGGGCAACGGGCAATCTGACTACGCCCTCGGCCAAGCCGGCATCAATAGCCACGGTGAACTGCGCCTGGGCATCACCTTGCTTGACTTGCACTTTATCCCCTGCAGCAACACTCGCTTGCTTGGCTGTAGCAGCCGACAGGCTAACCATAGGCGCAGCTGCATCTCGTGTCTTTTGCAGTGATGGCGCACGCCGCACCAATGCATCACCCTGGTAGATAGGCACTTCGCCCAGACGCACCAAACCAGCGCCAGCAGGCTGTAATGTGACAACAACGCCGTTGACTGCATTGTTCAGCTTGGCGGCAATGCCCACCTCACCTTGTGGCAACGCCGCTTTGCGAACCGCTTCGGCATTGTCAAAATCAAAGCCCTCAAGGCCAAGCAAATTACCCAATACGCGCAACACCTTCCAACCTGGGCGGCTATCGCCCAATGGCTTGACCACGCCATTGAAGGTCTGCAGCTTGCCTTCCATATTCACGAAACTACCAGCAGTTTCCGAGAACGGTGTAATCGGAAGCAGCACATCAGCGTACTCCACCCCGGCATGCTTGAAAGCAGAGAAAGCCACAACCATCTCTGCCTGCTTGACGGTCGCCAACGCCACCTGGGCATCATGGCTATCGAATTCCACTTCGGTGTTGAACAGCAGCACCGCTTTACGTGGTTTGACCAAAGCATTACCGGCTTCCATACCCAACACCTGGGCACCCACCGTATTCGCCGCTTCACTCATCCAGCCCAAGGTAGCGCCAGTGACGGCAGCAAGCTGATTCGCCAATGCAGCAATCTCGGCAGCACGCGGGTTGTGAGCGGCCAGATTACCCAACAATACGGTGGCACGGCCGCCTTCGCTGGCTGCTGCCGCCACCAATTGCTTGGCAATGCTACGTGCATCGTCACTCACCACCACATCCGCGACTTCAGCAGGTACCGTCTGCTGCTTGTGTTCTGCAGCCGCCTTCACAACCGCGGCTACTGCCTCAACCATCTGGTCAGGACGTACGATCAACTTGCCACTCAACTTGGTGAACAACTCATCATCCATCGGATTGATGATGGAAAGATTCAGGCCACGCTTAACCGCTTGGCGTAAGCGCTGCGCCAACAGTGGCTGTTCCTTGCGGATGGTAGAACCCACCACCACCACGGCTTTGGATTGGGCGACATCCCCAATCGCCAGGCCCAACCAAGTAGCACCCTGCTGGGCCTTGGTCAGGCGGGCATCCGCATAGCGGCCTGCAAAGCTGGCAGCACCCGCACCAAGGGCGCTACTGAGCTTATTCAGTAAAAACAACTCTTCCAGGGTTGAATGCGGCGTACCAACCACCGCAATCGATTCGGCACCATATTCGCGCGAAATTGACTTCAAACCATTGCCCACATATTCAAGCGCAGACTGCCAGTCAGTCTCAATCCACTGCCCGCCTTGCTTAAGCATCGGCTTCGTCAAGCGCTGCTCGCTATTGAGCGCTTCGTAAGCAAAGCGATCACGGTCGGCAATCCAGCATTCATTGATGGCTTCATTTTCCAACGGCAACACGCGCATCACGCGGTCACTCTTCACCTGAACAATCAGGTTGGCGCCCAAACCATCGTGCGGGCTGACGCTTTTGCGTCGTGATAATTCCCATGTACGGGCGGTATAGCGGAAAGGTTTGGAAGTCAGCGCGCCAACGGGGCACAGGTCAATCACGTTGCCGGAGATTTCCGAATCGACCGTCATGCCGATAAAGGACATGATTTCGGAGTGCTCACCACGCCCCGCCATACCGATTTCCTGCATGCCCGCCACCTCTTCAGTAAAGCGGACACAACGCGTGCAGTGGATGCAACGGGTCATATCGGTCGAGATCAGCGGACCAAGGTCCTTGTTCGGGACCACGCGCTTCTCTTCCTCGTAGCGCGAATTGGAACCGCCGTAACCTACTGCCAGATCCTGCAACTGACATTCACCACCCTGGTCACAAATCGGACAATCCAACGGGTGGTTGATCAGCAGAAACTCCATCACCCCCTGCTGCGCCTTGACGGCCATGTCTGAGTGGGTGAATACCTTCATGCCATCATTTACCGGCGTAGCACAGGCTGGCAGCGGCTTTGGCGCTTTCTCCACCTGGACAAGGCACATGCGACAGTTAGCCGCAATCGATAGCTTCTTGTGATAACAGAAGTGGGGGATATGCGTACCAATAGACCGTGCTGCCTCAATGACCGTAGTGCCATTGGGGACTGTCAGTTTGGTACCATCAATTTCGATTTCAAGCATGGTCGGGCTGCCCGAACTTTCGTTTGTTACTACTGGCGGATGCCTGGTCTTGCAAAACCAGTCGAAGTAATGATTTGTCAGCAAACCTAACGTGGGGTGCTGATCAATACCCCGGCACGATGCATTTCTTGTGCTCAATGTGATGCAGGAACTCAGCACGGAAGTGCTTGAGCATCCCCTGCACCGGCATTACAGCTGCATCACCGAGCGCACAAATGGTGCGGCCAGCGATGTTCTTGCCTACCGATTCAAGCAAATCAAGATCTTCCGGGCGACCAAGGCCGCGCTCGATCCGATCCACCACACGATAGAGCCAACCCGTACCTTCACGGCATGGCGTGCACTGGCCACAAGACTCTTCAAAATAAAAATAGGACAACCGGCGCAACGCCTTGACCATGCAGACAGTCTCGTCCATCACAATCACCGCGCCAGAACCCAGCATGGAACCCGCCTTGGCAATGGCGTCGTAATCCATGGTGGTTTCCATCATGATATGGCCCGGCAGCACCGGGGCAGAAGAACCACCCGGGATGACGGCCTTGATCTTCTTGCCACCACGCATACCACCGGCCATTTCCAGCAATTCACTGAAAGGCAATCCGAGTGGAACTTCAAAGTTGCCCGGCCGGTTCACATGGCCGGACACCGAAAACAATTTGGTTCCACCGTTGTTGGGCTTACCCAGCTCCAGAAACTTCTGGCCACCCTCACGGATAATGTAGGGTACCGAAGCAAAGGTCTCGGTGTTATTGATCGTGGTGGGCTTACCGTACAAACCATAGCTGGCCGGAAATGGCGGCTTGAAGCGCGGCTGGCCTTTCTTGCCCTCCAGGGACTCAAGCAAAGCCGTTTCTTCACCGCAAATATATGCGCCATAACCATGATGGCCATGTAGCTGGAAGCAAAAATCGCTGCCAAGAATATTGTCGCCGAGAAAACCTGCGCGCCGCGCTTCTTCCAAGGCCGCTTCGAAGCGTTCATACGCGGCGAAGACTTCACCATGGATATAGTTGTATCCAACGGTAATACCCATCGCATACCCACCGATAATCATGCCTTCGATCAGGGCGTGCGGGTTATTGACGATAATGTCCAGATCCTTGAAAGTCCCGGGCTCACCTTCATCCGTATTGCACACCAGATACTTCTGCCCAGGAAAGCTACGGGGCATGAATGACCATTTCAACCCGGTCGGGAAGCCCGCACCACCACGGCCACGCAACGAAGAGGTCTTCAGTTCCGCAATAATCGTGTCTTGGGTAATACCTTCAGCAATGATCTTCTTCAGCGCTGCATAACCACCGCGCTGGATATAGGCATCGATGTTCCATGAATTAGGATCATCAAAATCGACGCCGTCGAACACAACGCCTTTGACGTAAACGGTCATTCGCTTCGTCCCCGGCCTTAGTTAAATTCAGCCAGCTTGCGATCAATCGCATCTGGCGTCATGTGATTGCACATGGTGTGATTGTTCACCAGCAAGACCGGGGCATAACCGCAGGCACCCATGCACTCGCCTTCCTTGAGTGTGAATTTGCCGTCTGCCGTGGTTTCGTTGTAGTGGATACCAAGCTTTTTCTGCAGGTATTCACCCGCCTCGGCTCCACCCGATAATGCACAAGGCAGATTGGTACAGACAGTGAGCTTGTACTTGCCCACCGGGCTACGGTCATACATGTTGTAGAAGGTTGCCACCTCATGGGCCGCCATAGGGGCAATGCCCAGATAGTCCGCCACAAGCTTGATGGTATCGGCAGACAACCAGCCTTTTTCGACTTGGGCAATACGTAATGCAGACATGACGGCCGAACGCTTTTGCTCGGCGGGATACTTGGCCACTTCGCGATCGATTTGCGCGAGGGAATCGGGGCTTAGCCCTGAATTGAGATCACTCACCGATCAACCTCCCCAAACACGATGTCCTGCGTACCAATAATCGCCACGACATCCGAAATCATATGGCCCCGCGCCATTTCATCAAGCGCAGACAAATGCACAAAACCAGGCGCACGAATCTTCAAGCGATAAGGCTTATTGGCACCATCGGATACAAGATAGATACCAAACTCGCCTTTTGGATGCTCGATAGCCGCATAGGCTTCACCTTCAGGCACATGCATACCTTCGGTGAAGAGCTTGAAATGGTGAATGAGCTCTTCCATATTCGACTTCATATCGAGACGGCTAGGCGGCGCTACCTTGTGGTTATCAACAATAACCGGACCTGGATTCTTACGCAGCCAGTCCACACACTGCTTGATGATGCGGTTGGACTGGCGCATTTCTTCGATACGGACCAGATAGCGGTCATAGCAATCGCCATTCACACCAACGGGAATATCGAAATCAAGCTTGTCATAGACTTCGTATGGCTGCTTCTTACGTAAATCCCACTCAATACCCGAGCCACGCAACATGGCGCCAGAAAGTCCAAGCTGAATAGCACGCTCCGGGCTCACTACACCGATGCCAACGGTACGCTGCTTCCAGATACGGTTGTCTGTCAGGAGCGTTTCATACTCATCGACATAGGTCGGGAAACGCTTGGTAAAATCTTCGATGAAGTCGAGCAAGGAACCCTGGCGATTTTCGTTCAGCTGCTTAATCGCCGCCGCATTTCTTACCTTGGACGCTTGGTATTGCGGCATTGCATCGGGCAGGTCGCGGTATACGCCACCGGGGCGGTAGTAGGCGGCATGCATACGCGCGCCCGATACCGCTTCATAACAGTCCATCAGGTCTTCCCGTTCGCGGAAAGCGTACAGGAAGATGGTCATGGCGCCACAATCGAGGCCATGGGCACCGATCCACATCAAGTGGTTCAGTACCCGGGTAATCTCGTCAAACATGACACGGATGTATTGCGCGCGAATCGGCACCTCAATACCCATCAACTTCTCGATGGCCATGACATAGGCGTGCTCATTGCACATCATCGACACGTAATCCAGACGATCCATATAAGGAACCGACTGGATGAAGGTCTTATGCTCCGCAAGCTTTTCAGTTGCACGATGCAACAAACCAATATGCGGGTCCGCACGCTGGACCACTTCGCCATCCAACTCCAACACCAGGCGCAACACACCGTGCGCCGCAGGATGCTGAGGACCGAAGTTCAAAGTGTAATTCTTGATCTCAGCCACCGTAGTTCTCCTCGCGGATGATGCGCGGCGTCACTTCTCGCGGCTCGATAGTGACAGGCTGATAGATCACACGCCCTTGGGTGGGGTCATAGCGCATTTCCACATTGCCCGACAGCGGGAAATCCTTGCGGAACGGATGGCCAACAAAACCATAGTCCGTCAGAATCCGGCGTAAATCCGGGTGATCGGTAAACACGATGCCATACAGATCAAATGCTTCACGCTCAAACCAATTCACGCCCGGCCAGACCTCCAGCATCGAACTAATCACCGGCAATTCATCGTCTTCACAGAAAACGCGAACACGCATACGTGTATTCATCGAAACCGACAATAGATGGTAAACCACTGCAAAACGCAGGCCATCCCAACCACTATCCTTATAACTGCTGTAGTCCATACCGCAAAGGTCGACACAGGTCTTGAACTGCAATGCCTCGTGGTCACAAAGCATACGGGCAACACCCGGCCAATCGGCCGACTTCACCACTAAGGTCAGTTCGCCTAATGCGTTGATCAAGGAAACGGCCTTGTCACCCAAGGCCGTTTGCAGTGATTGTTGCAGCGTGTCGAGTTTGGTCGCCATATTGCGTATCTTGGTTAACGCGCGATGGTATTGGTGCGCTTGATCTTGTTTTGCAGCTGAATCAAGCCATAAAGCAAGGCCTCAGCTGTCGGGGGGCATCCAGGGACATACACGTCAACCGGGACGATGCGGTCGCAACCGCGAACCACAGAATAGGAATAGTGATAGTAGCCACCGCCATTCGCGCAGGAGCCCATTGACAGCACCCAACGGGGTTCCGGCATCTGGTCGTATACCTTACGCAATGCGGGCGCCATCTTATTGCAGAGGGTTCCAGCAACGATCATCAAATCAGACTGGCGTGGACTCGGGCGGAATACAATGCCAAAACGGTCCAAATCGTAACGCGCCGCACCTGCATGCATCATCTCAACCGCGCAACATGCCAAGCCAAAAGTCATCGGCCACAGGGAGCCCGTGCGAGTCCAATTCACTACCGTATCGACTGTCGTCGTAATGAAGCCTTTGTCCATTACACCCTGAGTCACGGCATTGTCGGCTACTCCCATTCCAATGCTCCCTTCATCCATTCATAAACGAAGCCAACCACCAGAATACCCAGGAACACCATCATGGCAACAAACCCGGGGAAACCGACATCTTTTATCACCGCAGCCCAAGGCAGCAGGAAGGCGACTTCGAGATCAAACAGGATGAATAGAATAGCCACCAAGTAATAACGCACATCAAACTGCATGCGTGCATCTTCGAAAGCTTCAAATCCACATTCGTAAGGAGACAGCTTTTCCGGATCAGGACGATTAGTCCCCAATAACATGCTGACAGTCTTGCCGAGCGCCATAGGAGCGACGCCAACCAACAAACCCACCACCATGAAAAGCAGGACTGGGAAGTAGTTCTCGAGCATGAAAGCTCCCCGGTACGATTTATAGTTTAATTAATATAGACGTGCTGGAAGTCTAGCTTCCATTGACATCGCCGCAAGCCCAATTCGGGAAGGACATGCAACGATCTAGAATTTGGTGCCGACAGTGAGACTCGAACTCACACAGCTTGCGCCACTACCCCCTCAAGATAGCGTGTCTACCAATTTCACCATGTCGGCAGTTCACCAAATAATTTGAACGAATCAGTTAGGGATACTGCTCTGATTATCGTTTTTCACCGGCTTAACCGGTGCGTCCTTCTGAGCAGAAGCAGGCTTGACCGGAACAGCATTAGTCATTACACCCGCACCCACACTAGCCGCCGGCCTGGAATCAACCCACACCAAGGCAAAGAGACTACAGAAGAAAATTGTAGCACAGATAGCCGTTGTCCTACTCAAAAAATTTGCAGAACCAGAGGCGCCAAAGAGGCTGCCTGACGACCCGCTACCGAAGGCAGCGCCCATATCCGCACCCTTGCCGTGCTGCAATAGCACCAGCACAATGACTGCCAACGCGGACAGAACATTAACAACCTGAACTAAACTTTTAATTGCTTCCATTTTGCTCAACCAGACGCTCGGCAAACTCGGCCGAATTCTCTAGCAAAGAGAAGCGTAACGCAGCGCCACACTTCCACACATTGCAACACAGGCATAAGCCCGCTCAACCCTGCTTCCAACAAACAAACGATGCCTACTGCAAAACGCTACTTTAGTAAGAAGCATGAAAAAGCAAAGGCGTCGGATTCTATACGTCCCAGCTCTCCGTAGTCAATGCGGTTAGCCTATTGCGAGGGCCAATAGCAAGGACTGTCATGTTTTCGCAATATTCGATGATTACCATCTTATCGATTTACAAAACTTGCCGACCTGCAAAAACGGCAACAATCGTGTCTACTCATCCGATATCGGGCAATTCATTGGAGATTCCGCATGCACTTGTCTTTGGGCCGCAAACTGATCGCGACCACCTTCCTAAGCTTAAGCTGTCACGCTCAGGCCACGGATATCATCGGCGCGGGCGCTAGCTTCCCTTATCCGCTTTATGCCAAATGGGCAGAAGTCTACAAGCAAAAAACCGGCACCGGGTTGAATTACCAGTCCATCGGGTCAGGTGGTGGCATCAAGCAGATTCAAGCAAAAACGGTGGATTTTGGCGCGTCAGATGCACCAATGAAGCCCGAAGAACTAGTCAAAAATGGCTTGTATCAGTTCCCCACCGTGATGGGCGGCGTAGTACCCGTCTACAATCTACCGGGCGTGGCAGTTGGCCAGCTTAAGCTGACCCCTACCGTATTGGCTGATATCTATCTTGGCAAGATAAAGAACTGGAACGACCCAGCCATTGCTGCGCTGAACAAAGGCGTGGCACTGCCCGACTTACGGGTGAACATCGTGCGGCGTGCGGATGGATCGGGCACCACCTTTATTTTTACCAATTACCTGTCAAAAGTTAGTGCCGATTGGAAAGCCAAGGTCGGGGAAGGGACTGCGGTTGCATGGCCAGCAGGGATCGGCGGCAAAGGCAATGAAGGCGTTGCAGCCTATGTGCAACGTCTGAAAGGCGCAATTGGTTACGTGGAATATGCCTATGCGAAAAGGAACAAGCTGTCCTACGTCACCTTGCAAAATAGGGAGGGTGTGTTTATTGAACCCAACGAAGCCTCCTTCAAGGCAGCGGCAACCTATGCCGACTGGAAAAATGCACCGGGTTTTTATGAAATCCTGACCAATGAGCCTGGAAAAGATTCTTGGCCTATCGTTGGTGCAACGTTCATTCTGATGCACAAGAAACAAGACAAACTCGCCAGCGCGAAAGACGTTTTAAAGTTCTTTGAATGGGCCTATAGCGCGGAGGGCGACAAGCTTTCAATGGACCTGGACTACATCCCCATGCCTGAGGAAGTCGTGACACAGATCAAGGCCTCCTGGAAACAAATGACCGACGCTAACGGCGCTTCGGTTCTGAAGTAGACTGCAGCTACGCATGCGCCCACTTGGCGTATTGCCCCTCTTACGGCAGGAATCAACATATTCGTTGAAACCTGCCGCACTGTTAGTAACAAGCCATGAGTAATGCATGTCTGCCCCAGCCCGTCCGACATATAGCCACTTAGCCGACATTTTGTTCTTCAACCTGACCCGAAGCGCGGCGCTGCTGGTTTTGGTGTTACTTACCGCCATCATCGCTTCATTGGTACACGGCAGTTGGGATTCGATCAGCCATTTCGGCTTTCGCTTTCTGTTTTCGTCATCGTGGGACCCGGTAGCAAGCACGTTCGGGGCTTGGCGCCCCATCCAGGGGACCTTGATCACGTCTTTTATCGCCCTGCTGATAGGTGTGCCTATCAGCTTTGGCATTGCACTTTTTTTGACCGAGCTATCCCCACTCTGGTTACGCAGACCTTTAGGGATTGCCATTGAATTGCTGGCCGGCATCCCTTCCATTATTTACGGAATCTGGGGCTTGTTCGTGGTTGCCCCCATTTTGATGGAAGGTAAAAGGCTGGAAGGACTGGGCATTACGATTCCAGCCATTCAACCATGGCTTACCGAGGTGACAAGTGGGATCCCCATCATCGGCCACCTCTTTGATGGCCCGCCATTTGGCATCGGCATGTTTACCGCGGGTTTGATTCTAGCCATCATGGTGATTCCTTACATTGCTTCGGTTATGCGCGATGTATTTGAAGTTGTCCCCCCCATGCTCAAAGAATCTGCTTACGGCCTGGGTGCGACCACCTGGGAAGTGGTTTGGAATGTGGTCCTGCCTTACACAAGGACAGGCGTAGTAGGCGGCATCATGCTGGGCTTGGGGCGTGCGTTGGGTGAAACCATGGCAGTCACCTTCGTCATCGGTAATTCATATGATGCTATCGACTCGTTGTTTCATCCTGGCAACTCAATCGCATCCATACTGGCCAATGAGTTTGCTGAAGCCAGTGATGCGCTTCATTACGGCGCACTCATCGAGATGGGTCTGATTCTGTTCCTAATTACCTTTGTGGTACTGGCGTGCTCAAAATTGCTGTTACTTCGCCTGCAAAAGGGCGAAGGCAGCAACGCCTAGAATCGATGACCATCATGCACAACACCATTTATCGACGCCGGCGCCTCATCAACGCCTTCAACCTGACCATGTCCACGCTGGCCATGCTATTCGGCCTGTTCTGGCTGGGCTGGATTCTATTCACCCTGTTCAGCAATGGCTTGGCAGCCATCAGCCTGGCAACCTTCACCCAAAATACACCTGGGCCTGATAGCACTGGCGGTGGGCTCTTGAATGCCATTGTCGGCAGCCTCCTCATGGCATTGACCGGCACGCTGATCGGCACCCCTATCGGCATCCTTGCCGGTATCTATCTTGCCGAATACGGCCAGCGTGGGTGGCTGGCCCCCACCGCCCGCTTTATCAATGACATCCTGCTGTCCGCACCATCGATTGTCATCGGCCTGTTTGTCTGGATTGCCTACATCCAATACGTCGGCCATTTCTCCGGCTGGGCTGGCAGCTTTGCTCTGGCTTTACTCGTCATCCCCGTCGTACTGCGTACAACCGAAAACATGCTACGGCTGGTACCGCATTCAATGCGGGAGGCAGCCTACGCGCTAGGTGCACCACGCTGGAAGGTTGTCTTGGCGGTAACACTGAGGGCATCCAAGGCGGGCGTGATTACAGGCATTCTGCTGGCTGTCTCTCGCATTTCTGGTGAGACCGCACCTTTGCTCTTTACGGCGCTGAACAACCAGTTCTTCAGCGCCAACATGAATCAACCGATGGCTAACCTACCGGTCACTATCTTCAAATTCGCCATGAGCCCCTACGAGAACTGGATCTCTCTCGCTTGGGCCGGCGCGCTGATCGTAACCATGGCTGTGCTGATACTGAACATCATTGCCCGCAGCCTGCTGAAGAAAGAACATGGCTAAACCCGCAGGAACCTGTTCTCAGACTCAATGCGTCGCGCTTTACCCAGCCAAAGTAGCTCGCTGAAGATTTTGCACAGATTCTCTGGGCTTATCGCTCCATATCGCCCAAAAAAGTGACGACATGAATACGCAAACAGTACAAACCAAAATCACAGTACGTGACCTGAATTTCTACTACGGCAACTTCCACGCGCTAAAAAACATCAACTTGGATATTGCTGAGAAAAAGGTAACCGCCTTTATCGGCCCGTCTGGCTGCGGTAAGTCGACGCTGCTACGCACCTTCAACCGTATGTATGACCTCTACCCCAAGTTGCGGGCCGAAGGGCAGATTTTGCTTAATGGCCAGAACGTATTGGACAAGGGGGTAGACCTGAACATGCTCCGGGCAAAGGTTGGCATGGTGTTTCAAAAGCCCACGCCCTTTCCGATGTCCATCTATGACAATATCGCCTTCGGGGTGAAGCTGTATGAGCACTTAAGTCGCTCCGAAATGGACGATCGGATTGAGTGGGCACTACAGAAGGCTGCGTTATGGAATGAAGTAAAAGATAAGCTCAAGCAATCCGGGCTGGGCTTGTCTGGCGGCCAGCAGCAACGCCTTTGCATTGCACGCGCTGTCGCCGTAAAACCTGAAGTCGTCTTGCTTGATGAGCCGACTTCAGCCCTGGACCCTATTTCCACCGCCCATATCGAAGAACTGGTCCATGAATTGAAACAAGACTACACCATCGTCATCGTGACCCATAACATGCAGCAAGCAGCCAGAGTTTCGGATGTTACGGCGTATATGTATCTGGGCGAGCTGATGGAAGTCGGCCCAACAGATCAAATCTTCACCAAGCCTACACGCAAGGAGACTGAAGACTACATTACCGGCAAGTTTGGTTGAATCGCCGATAATCGGCATAGGGGCGGCTAGATTACCTGGCTGACCCCTGCCACACCACCCGGCATGCGGGTCCGCACCGGGCGGTTCGAGAAGTTGAGGTTAGGCGAGTCTTGGAACTCCCAAGCGATCGAAATAGGCGATCGGCAGCGCACGATTCAGCACGCCGTAGCCATTACGCCACCAGCGTCTGGCATTGCTCGCTATCCTCGTCGCGTCCGTTCCGCTCACCCCGAGCGCTTTCAGCTCCCGATACATGCTCCTGCCCCGCTTCCACTGTTTCAGATGCAGGGTGCGCAATCGGTGACGCAGCCATTCGTCCAGCTCTCGAAACTCCGTCGGCGTCTGCGCCAGTTGGAAATAACCCTTCCAGCCAGGCATATACGCTTTCAGTTTGTCGATTACCTGCTCCAGGCTGCGGCCACCACTACGTCGCGTCATTTCCCGAACGCGCTGTTTGTA
>NZ_PDZH01000082.1 GCF_002735695.1 Chitinimonas sp. BJB300 | reverse complement strand
TCCACGCTTCCTTCCCACGCTCGGTCGCCCTCACGCAGTTGCGCTTCACTTCGTTCGCTGTGATCAACTTACGGCGGGACTTCCACCCGCAGGAGTGCGCCCATGCTGGGCGCACATAAAAAAGGGCGACAGCACCAACTGTCGCCCTTTGATTTGCAGTGATACATCAAACCATCGTGGTTGCCGCTTCCGACACCACCTCAACCAAACGGCTTACCCAACGCTCGGTCAGCGCCAGCTCATCCGCTTCGACCATGACACGCAAGACCGGCTCGGTCCCTGACGGACGCAACAACACCCTGCCACGCCCAGCCAGTTCGCACTCAGCCTCAACCAATGCGGCCTGAATCGTCAGGCTGGCACGGAAGTCGAACTCCTTGCGCACTTTGACGTTTCGCAGCAACTGCGGATAGATCGGCAAGTCAGCACACGCCTCCGCCAAAGTCTGACGTGATACTAAAATGGCAGCCAACACCTGCAACGCAGAAACGATGGCATCGCCTGTGGAGTGCTTATCGAGGCACAGCAGATGGCCTGAGCTTTCCCCGCCCAGCAACCAACCCTCCTGCTTAAGCAGTTCCAACACATAGCGGTCACCCACCTTGGCTCGTGCAAACGGAATACCAAGTTTGTTTAACGCATGCTCAAAACCCAGATTACTCATCAGCGTGCCAACAACGCCGCCACCGAGTTGGCCTTGCTGGTGGCGGAACTTTGCGATGATATAAAGCAGTCGGTCTCCATCGTACAGCTCGCCCTTGGCATCAACGATCATGAGGCGATCACCATCCCCATCAAGCGCAATACCAAAGTCAGCCTTCTCTCTCAGAACACGCTCTCGTAGCGCTTCTGGGGCGGTCGCACCAACCTTGTCATTGATATTCATGCCGTTGGGCATGTTGCCCATTGCAATGACCGTAGCACCCAGCTCATCAAACACATGCGGCGCTACCTGGTAACCCGCACCATTCGCGCAATCCACCACGATTTTGATGCCACGTAAATTCAGCTCGTTTGGGAAAGTGCTCTTACAGAACTCGATGTAACGGCCCGCCGCATCATTGACCCGCCACACCCGTCCAAGCATCTCGGACGAGACGCAGCCCATCGTCTTATCCAATTCAGCTTCAATTTCCAACTCAACCGCATCATCCAGCTTGAGACCCCCCTCACCGAAGAACTTGATACCGTTATCCTGAAACGGATTGTGTGAAGCAGAAATCACCACGCCCGCCGACAGGCGCAATGCACGGGTCAGATAAGCCACGCCGGGCGTTGGCAAAGGCCCGGTAATATGCACATCCACACCGGCAGCGGAAAGCCCAGCCTGCAAAGCGGCCTCTAGCATATAGCCCGATACACGGGTGTCTTTCCCGATCAGCACTGCAGCGTGCGTTCCATCACCACGCCTGGCTGACAACACCTTGCCAGCGGCATAGCCCAGTCGCATGGCAAACTCCGGGGTAATGGGGTACTCGCCAACCATGCCACGTACACCGTCGGTGCCAAAATATTTACGACTCATCAATTTTCCTTCCTCATCTATCTGCCACTGCAGTGGCATTACTTTTTGCGGCGGTCTCAAGATCTAGTCACCGCCTTACCGCGCTGTGCTTCACCCCGAAAAGGAGCCATTGCTACAGACTATTGATCAGGTTCTCTGACCCAATCACTGCAGCAAAGTTTGCCAAACCTTCAGGGCATCCACCGTGTCGCGGACCGCATGCACTCGTAACACTGCTGCACCCGCCTGTGCCGCCAACAATGCCGCAGCCACACTGGCTGAATCACGTTCACTAGCCGGTCGCCCTCCCAATACATGGCCAAGCATGGACTTGCGCGACATGCCAATCAACATGGGACCGGCTTGGCGACAAAGTTCAGGCAGTGCTTTGAATAGCGCTGCATTGTGCGCGTAGGTCTTACCAAAGCCAAAGCCAGGATCAAGCAAGATACGCTCTGCTGTCATCCCCGCCACAATGGCTTGCTTACGGCGCTGGTTCAGGTAGCACCCAACCTCAGCCACAACGTCTTCATAATGGGGGTCGGCCTGCATCGACTGCGGCACACCTTGCTTGTGCATAAGGCAGACTGCAGCCGCACTATCGGCCACCGCCTCCAGCGCACCCGGTGCTTCCAAAGCGGCAATATCGTTGACCAGATCAACACCCAAATCCAGCGAGGCCCGCATTACCTCAGTCTTGCAGGTATCAATCGATAGCGGGACTTGCCAATTTACCAACTCACGCAATACAGGCAACACTCTGGCCAATTCTTCATCCACACTGATAGTTGCCGCGCCAGGCCGAGTAGACTCACCACCAATATCAAGCATATCCGCCCCCTCATCCAATAGTCGGCGGGCATGCGTCAATGCCGCCTCCAGGTAGTCGTAACGACCACCGTCCGAGAACGAATCAGGGGTGACATTCACAATGCCCATGACCAAAGGGCGGGCAAGGGAGAGCCGAAAACGGCCAGCGTAGAGCGTGTTCTGCATATGGGGCGAATAAAAGCAAAGCGACAGCGGGAGAAGCCGCTGTCGCTTGGTTAAGGAGATATCTAGAGTTCTTGCGCCGGGGTTATGCTCGGCTCAGGTGCCGGCCCACTTGGGGTATCGCTAGGAGGAGGCGTGATCGAACCCGTCGGCTTTGGTGGGCGCGGTGGTTTGCCTTGCATGATGTCTTCAATCTGCTCGGCGTCGATCGTTTCCCATTCAAGCAAAGCTGCGGTCATAGCCTCGACCTTGTCGCGGTTCTCGTCAAGCATCTTGCGCGCCAATGCGTATTGCTGGTCAATAATGCGGCGAATTTCCGCATCTACCTGCTGCATGGTCGCTTCTGACATCGACTTATGCGTCGTCACCGAGCGGCCAAGGAAAACTTCGCCTTCGCTTTCACCATAAACCATAGGGCCCAGCGCATCAGACATACCGTAACGAGTAACCATGTCACGCGCCATCTGGGTAGCACGTTCAAAGTCATTCGATGCACCCGTCGTCATCTGGTTCATAAACAATTCTTCGGCAATACGGCCACCAAAGAGAATCGCGATGCGGTCGAGCAGATAACCACGGTCATAAGCGTAGCGATCACCTTCCGGCAACTGCATAGTCACACCCAATGCACGACCCCGCGGAATGATAGTCACCTTGTGTACGGGATCAGCCTTAGGTAACAGCTTGGCAATCACAGCATGGCCCGACTCATGGTAAGCCGTGTTTTGCTTCTCTTCCTCGCTCATCACGATTGAGCGCCGCTCGGCCCCCATCATGATTTTATCTTTGGCCTTCTCAAAGTCCTGCATATCCACCAGGCGCTTGTTGCCTCGGGCCGCAAACAAGGCGGCCTCATTGACCAAGTTGGCCAAATCAGCGCCAGAAAAACCCGGTGTACCACGCGCAATGATGTCTGCCTTCACATCCGTGGCGATCGGCACCTTACGCATATGCACGTTCAAAATCTGTTCACGGCCACGAATATCCGGCAGCGAGACCACAACCTGTCGGTCAAAACGACCGGGGCGCAACAGAGCAGGGTCAAGCACATCAGGGCGGTTAGTGGCCGCAATCACGATCACACCGACATTGCCTTCAAAGCCATCCATCTCAACCAGCATCTGGTTCAGCGTCTGCTCGCGCTCGTCGTTACCACCACCAAGCCCTGCGCCACGTTGACGACCTACCGCATCGATTTCGTCAATGAAGATAATGCAGGGGGCATTTTTCTTGGCATTCTCGAACATATCGCGAACGCGGGCAGCACCCACGCCAACGAACATTTCAACGAAGTCAGAGCCCGAAATCGAGAAAAACGGAACCTTGGCTTCACCAGCAATGGCGCGGGCCAGCAATGTCTTACCCGTACCTGGCGAACCCACCATCAAGATACCGCGCGGAATCCGGCCGCCCAGCTTCTGAAATTTGCTTGGGTCACGCAGGAAGTCAACCACTTCGGTCACTTCCTCTTTGGCTTCATCGCAGCCCGCCACATCGGCAAAAGTTACGGTGTTGTTGTTCTCATCCAGCATGCGCGCACGCGACTTGCCAAAGGAGAAAGCGCCACCCTTGCCACCACCTTGCATTTGGCGCATGAAGAATATCCATACTCCAATTAAAAGCAGCATAGGGAACCAGTTGATGAAGATACTCATCAACAACGAAGGCTCATCTTCAGGCTTGCCACTGAATTTAACGCTGTGCTTGATCAGCGTATCGACCAAACGGAAATCAAACGGTGCAAATGACGAAAAACTCGAACCATCGTTGCGCTTACCACGGATCCATTGCCCACGCAGAGGATGGCCTTCAATTTCCACGGACGCAACTCGCCCTTCCTGAACCTCACTCATGAATTGCGAGTAAGGAACCTGAATTTGCGACTCCTGGCGCTTGGAAAACTGGGTGAAAACGGTCATCAAGACCAAACCAATGATCACCCAAATGGCGATATTCTTGCCCAGATTATTCACGGGACGACTCCTTAAACCGGCAAAATTAAGTACGGCTGCACCGGCAACAGCCAATTCAATGTGAATTCTATCGATTCAAGCCCCATCACGTCAGGGCTTTTTTCCCTTGCCCAGCAGATAAATCTCGCTCGAACGGTCACGCGAGGCGGCAGGCTTACGACTAATGACACTCGTAAAGCAATCGCGCATCTGCTGCAAATACTCGCTGTAACCTGACCCCTGGAATGTCTTGACCAGGAAATGGCCGCCGGGTTTCAAATGATCGTGGCAAAAATCCAGCGCCAACTCACACAGATGGAAACTACGCCCTTGATCAATCACTGCCATACCGCTGATATTGGGGGCCATGTCGCAAATCGCAAGGTCTATCTGACGACCGCCAAGCAATTCCGTAAAATTGGCCAGCACCGCCTCCTCCCGAAAGTCACCTTGTACGAACTCCACACCATGGATCGGTGTCATTTCAAGAATATCAAGTGCAAACACCCGCCCTCCGTCGCCTACCTTGCGGCGCGCTACTTGTGACCAACTCCCGGGCGCGGCACCTAAATCAGCAACCCACAGGCCCGGCTTGAGTAATTTATCCTTCTCATCGATTTCCAGCAGCTTATAGGCGGCGCGTGATCGATATCCGTCCTTTTGTGCCTGGTGAACATAATGATCATTTACGTGCTCTTGCAACCACGCCTTACTGGTTCTGGATCGTGCCATACACTTTATTAATTCGAAGAAATTAGCGCCACCATCATGCCCAAACCCACAATGAAGGCAAAGAAACTTCCTATCAGTCTAGCCGACTAGCAGCCTTTGAAGGCGGGCAATGATTGTTAAAAATACTTATGTCGACCTTTGGTCAACGCAATACGATGTGTAATCTATCGCTCTATTACTGCACGAATCAGCTAGAATTCGTCGCTTTTTCACGGAGTTAGATCAATGGAATTAAGCCGAGACGAGCGCATTTACCTGCGTACCCAAGCCCACCAGCTCAGCCCGGTAGTGATGATCGGTAACAATGGCTTGAGTGATGCCGTCATCCGCGAAATCGCTGTAAACCTTGATGCACACGAGCTGATCAAGGTTCGCGTACTGGGCGACGACCGCGAACAACGTGAGAACTGGATGACGGAAATCTGCACAAACCTTGGCTGTGCAGCAGTCCAGCACATCGGCAAGCTGCTGATTCTGTACCGCCCCACCCAAGACGGCAAACCCCGCTACGAACTACCCAAACCGGGCCGCAAAACACCGTCTAAAACAGCCGGTAAGCCAGCACCAAAGAAACCGGCTGAGAAAGTTGCTACCGGGCGTGCTGGCAAGCCCGCAAACAGCAAAGGCCGTACCGCGATTCGCACTAAGTCCAAATAAACAGGCCGGCTTACGCCGGCTTTGTTTTGCTTTGGGCGCTACTCTACCCAGCAAAACCCCACTTCAGCCTAGAACCAAAGCGGGAAACCACAGCATCGCAAGCACGCCACACAAATAGAGCGATCGGAACACACCACCAGGAAATAACGGCTATTTGGCCGAGCCACGCGTGATGTAAACCAGCCCCAAGGCGCTCTGCGCAAGGTAAATCAAACTGGATATGGTTTGCCAGTTATGAAACCCGCCACCAAATACGCCTTCTGCAGCGGTGTGCATCGAAGGTTTAACCTCAGCCACGCCGGGAAATACGGCGAAGTGATTTACCAGCGTCAACACCAGCATCAATACAATCAGCCAAAACTCCAATGCCTGGAAGGTACGAAGACCGTCCACCCACAACATGCGGATAAAGATATAAAGCCCGGCAATAATCCCTACCCAAGCCATGGCGCGAAACATTACCGCCACCATCTTAAAGGCCAAGCCATTATCAAGATGATGGAATAGCAATGGACCAACCAGCAGACCAATAACCCATAGTCCGCCGATCCAAAAGATCGTCAGAATGGAACGCAGCGCATCGGGAAAGGTTTGCATCCGCTTTCTCTCTCGGCGATCAGATGTATTTCACATCCAGCACTTCATATTCACGAATACCGCCGGGCGCCTGAACTTCTGCCACGTCACCCGCCGACTTGCCAATCAATGCGCGCGCAATTGGGCTCGATACTGAAATCTTGCCCATTTTGATATTGGCCTCATCATCACCCACGATCTGGTAGGTCACGGCATCGCCTGATTCGCAATCCTCCAGGTCGACGGTAGTGCCAAACACGATACGGCCCTCGGCATCGATTTCGGCTGGGTCGATGATGACGGCATTCGAGAGCTTACCTTCCAGGTCGGCGATACGGCCTTCGACAAACCCCTGTCGTTCCTTGGCAGCATCATATTCGGCATTTTCCGATAGATCACCGTGCGAACGCGCTTCAGCAATCGCAGCAATCACGCTGGGACGCTCAACGCTTTTCAGCCGTTGCAATTCGGCGCGCAGTAATTCAGCACCCAGTACAGTTAACGGAACCTTGATCATTTTATCCTCCAGTCCGACGCGCGCTTTCTCGCACCGCCGACGTCAAAAACAAACCCGACGGGCAAGCCGTCGGGGAAAAGATCGCAGCGCCACCGGCACTGCGACAGGTACTACCCAACCAAATTAAGCCACACTCAACCGCTGATGCAGGTCTTGGACCGAATACACGGTCCACTCCTTCATATGCTTGATTCCATAAGCCGCAGCACGCCCACCTGCCACCGTGGTGTAAATAGGCACGCGCCCTTTCAGGGCTTCGTAGCGGATCGAATAGGAATCCTGAATCGAGGCACGCCGCTCGTCAACCGTATTGATGATCAAGGCAATGTCACCGTTCTTGATCATATCCACGATATGCGGGCGGCCTTCCTTCACCTTGTTGACCGGCGCTACCGGCACACCCGCAGCCTGAAGCATGGCGGCCGTTCCCCGCGTAGCGACAATATCCAAGCCCGCATCAACCAACATTCGACCCAGTTCTGCCAACTGCGACTTGTCGCCATCACGTACCGAGATAAATACCTTACCCGAAGTAGGTAGACGCTCGCCAGCACCAAGTTGTGATTTCACATAAGCTTCGGCAAATGTATCGCCTACGCCCATCACTTCGCCAGTCGACTTCATCTCAGGGCCAAGGATACTGTCCACACCGGGGAACTTGATAAAAGGGAATACTGCCTCCTTGACCGAGTAATAGGGTGGAATCACCTCCCCAACAATGCCCTGGTCCGGCAAGCTTTGTCCAACCATGCAACGGGCAGCGATCTTGGCCAGTGGGCGGCTTGTCGCCTTGGAAACATAAGGCACGGTACGCGACGCACGTGGATTTACTTCCAACACGAACACCGTCTCGCCTTGAATCGCGAACTGTACATTCATCAGGCCGATCACGTTCAGGCCCTTGGCCATCGCCACAGTCTGGCGACGCAACTCGTCCTGCAAAGCTTGGCCCAGCGAATAAGGCGGCAATGAGCACGCCGAATCCCCCGAGTGCACACCGGCCTGCTCAATGTGTTCCATAATGCCGCCAATAACGACATTTTCGCCATCAGAGATAGCATCCACATCGACTTCAATTGCATCATTAAGGAAATGATCCAGCAACACCGGGCTGTCGTTTGATACCTTCACCGCTTCACGCATATAGCGGGTCAGATCATCCTCGCTGTGAACAATCTGCATTGCGCGGCCGCCCAGCACGTAAGAGGGACGTACCACCAAGGGGTAGCCGATTTCAGCAGCCAGCACCAAGGCATCCTTCTCGTTACGGGCCGTGGCATTAGGTGGCTGACGCAATCCCAAGTCCTGTAGCAGCTTCTGGAACCGCTCGCGGTCTTCAGCAGCGTCTATCATATCCGGCGAAGTGCCAACGATAGGCACGCCATTGGCTTCCAGCGCACGCGCCAATTTCAACGGCGTCTGCCCCCCGTACTGCACAATCACGCCAGCCGGCTTTTCGACATGGACAATCTCCAATACGTCTTCCAACGTCAGCGGCTCGAAATAAAGCCGATCAGACGTGTCGTAGTCGGTCGAAACAGTTTCCGGGTTGCAGTTGACCATGATGGTCTCGTAACCATCTTCCCGCAGCGCCAGCGCAGCGTGCACGCAACAATAGTCAAACTCAATGCCTTGACCGATACGATTTGGGCCACCGCCCAAAATCATGATCTTCTTGCGATCGGTCGGCGCAGCCTCGCACTCTTCCTCGTAGGTCGAATACATGTAGGCTGTATTACTGGCGAACTCTGCCGCGCAGGTGTCAACGCGCTTGTAAACAGGGCGAACACCGAAGCCCTGGCGACGTACACGCACAGCCGCAGCCTCAGCACCGACCAAAGTGCCGATACGGCGATCAGAGAAGCCCTTGCGCTTGAGACGGCGCAATTCAGCGGTATCCAACGCTTCCAGGCTACGGGTAGCCAGCACCTTCTCGTCAAGAATGATGTCTTCGATCTGGGCCAGGAACCAAGGATCGATCTTGGTATGGTTGAATACATCGTCCAGGCTCATGCCAACGCGGAAAGCATCGGCCACATACAGAATCCGTTCCGGCCCCGGCGCACCTAATTCGGCTGCGAGCACATCCATATCGGTCGTGCGCTCGTCGAAACCCGCTAGGCCGGTTTCCAAGCCACGCAAGGCCTTTTGCATCGACTCCTGCAAGGTACGGCCAATGGCCATCACCTCACCGACCGACTTCATCTGCGTCGTCAGGCGGCTATTGGCTTGTGGAAATTTCTCGAAAGCGAAACGCGGAATCTTGGTAACGACGTAATCGATGGAAGGCTCAAACGAGGCTGGCGTCAAGCCGCCAGTGATGTCGTTTTTCAATTCATCCAGCGTGTAACCCACGGCCAGCTTGGCCGCTACCTTGGCGATGGGGAAGCCCGTCGCCTTGGACGCCAATGCCGAGGAACGCGACACACGCGGGTTCATCTCGATGACGATCAGACGGCCATCCTTGGGATTGACCGAGAACTGTACGTTCGATCCGCCGGTATCCACACCAATCTCACGCAGTACCGCCAATGAGGCGTTACGCATGATCTGGTATTCCTTGTCGGTCAGCGTCTGAGCTGGCGCGACCGTGATCGAGTCACCAGTGTGCACACCCATCGGGTCGAAGTTCTCAATCGCGCAGACGATGATGCAGTTGTCGTTGCGGTCTCGCACGACTTCCATCTCGTACTCTTTCCATCCCAGTAGCGACTCTTCAATCAGCAGTTCATGCGTTGGTGAAAGGTCGAGGCCACGGGTACAGATTTCGACGAACTCTTCGATGTTGTAGGCAATACCACCACCCGTGCCACCCATGGTGAAGCTGGGGCGAATAATGGCAGGGAAACCAACCTTGGCTTGCACGGCCAGCGCATCGTCCAGGGTATGGGCAATACCGGAACGTGCAGAACCAAGACCAATCTTGTCCATGGCCAGCTTGAACTTCTGTCTGTCCTCAGCCTTGTCGATGGCTTCAGGCGTCGCCCCGATCAACTCGACATCAAACTTATCGAGCACACCGTTACGCCACAGGTCGAGCGCGCAATTCAACGCTGTCTGACCGCCCATGGTGGGCAGAATGGCGCTGGGCCGTTCCTTTTCGATGATCTTGGCGACCACTTCCCAGGTAATCGGCTCGATGTAGGTGACATCGGCCATATTGGGGTCGGTCATGATGGTGGCAGGGTTGCTGTTCACCAAGATGACCTTGTAACCCTCTTCACGCAGGGCCTTACAAGCTTGCGCGCCAGAATAGTCGAACTCACAAGCCTGGCCGATGATGATCGGGCCGGCGCCAATGATGAGGATGCTTTGAATGTCTGTACGCTTAGGCATGGCGTGTCCTTATTGCTTGTTTTTTGCCATGGCGGCAATAAAGCGATCAAACAGGTAGGCCACATCATGCGGACCGGGGCTGGCTTCCGGGTGGCCTTGGAAGCTGAATGCAGGACGGTCGGTCAACGCTATACCTTGCACGGTACCGTCAAACAACGAACGGTGCGTTACACGCACATTGGCCGGCAGGCTGGTTTCATCGGCCTGAAAGCCATGGTTCTGGCTGGTGATCAACACACGACGGTCATCCAGATCTTGCACCGGGTGATTGGCACCATGGTGGCCGAATTTCATCTTGCTGGTCTTGCCACCTGCGGCCAGTGCCAAAAGTTGATGACCTAGGCAAATACCGAACACGGGCAATTTCCTGTCTAGGAGAGCCTTGATCGCCGAGATTGCGTAATCGCAAGGCTCCGGGTCGCCAGGGCCATTGCTGAGGAACACGCCATCCGGATTCAACTTGAATACATCTTCCGCGGGTGTCTGCGCCGGCACAACGGTAAGCTTGCAACCACGTTCAGCCAGCATACGCAGGATGTTGTACTTCACACCGAAGTCATAAGCAACCACATGGAACTTGCTGTGGGTCTGTGTGGCATAGCCCATTCCCAATTGCCATTCGCGGGTTGTCCAGGCGTAGGGTTGTTTGCAACTGACCACCTTGGCCAAATCCAAACCTGACATGCTGCCGAACCCCCTGGCCAATTCAACTGCTTTCACTGGATCGATTTCGCCCGCCATGATGCAACCGGATTGCGCACCTTTCTCGCGCAGGATGCGAGTCAACTTACGGGTATCGATATCTGCGATGGCCACCGTGTTGTTACGCACCAGATAGGCATCCAGGGTTTCTTCCTGGCGAAAGTTCGAGGCACGTAGCGGCAGGTCGCGAATGATCAAGCCAGCGGCAAATACGCCGTTTGATTCGCAATCCTCTTTATTCACGCCCACATTGCCAATGTGGGGATAGGTCAGGGTGACGATTTGGCGGCAATAGGATGGATCGGTCAGGATTTCCTGATAACCAGTCAGCGCAGTATTGAAGACGACTTCACCGACCGTATGGCCGGCAGCGCCAATGCTGCTGCCGTAGAACAGCGTGCCATCGGCAAGGGCGAGCAAGGCTTGGGGACGTTGTTGGGACACCAGCGACTCCTAAAACTTGGGGGCAACGCGCCCCCTAGACGTAAGAAAACGGGATAGGCGCGCCTATCCCGTTCCCTCTCGTAGATCAGTGATTTTCGGCCCGGAGTCTAGCCGAAACCGCCTATTCGGGCAATCTCGGCCGGCTGAAAATCCTTTTAAACAGTCGCTTATGTGCAGGCTGACGCGGAAAACTAAAGCACTGCCTCAATATGCTTGGCCAACTCTTCAGGCTTGGTGGTCGGCGCGAATCGATCGATCACTTGGCCATCCCGCCCAACGAGGAATTTAGTGAAGTTCCATTTGATCGCCTCAGTCCCCAGTAAACCCTTGGCTGATGATTTCAGATAGTGATACAGCGGATGGGTACCGTCGCCATTGACATCCACCTTCGCAAACATCGGAAATGCAACACCGTAATTCTTTTCGCAGAAAGCGCCGATCTGGTTTTTGTCACCCGGCTCTTGCCCACCAAACTGATTGCACGGGAACCCCAGCACTACAAAACCCTTGTCCTTGTATTGCGCGTACAACGACTGCAAACCAGCGTATTGCGGTGTAAAACCACACTCGCTGGCCGTATTGACCACCAGTATCACTTGGCCTCGGTAAGATGCCAGGCTTTCCGGCGCGCCATCTAGGCGGTTGGCGGAAAAATCATAAAGGGATGCGGACATGAACGACCTTTCTTGTGGAGTAGACGGGTGCGCCAACATCATACCCCGCCGCGCCAAGCATACGAATTGGGCCGGCGAGGCAGATAAGATAATATCCACACCATGACTTCTGCTTATGCCTCCGGCCTTGCCCACGCTGCCCGCGCCACCCCCAAACTCGCCACCGACGCCGTCATCCAAGCCCTGGATCGACTGGGTAGGACACGTGCGGCACGCGTCCTGCTTTTTCTGAGTGCTGATTTCGCTAGTGACCCACGCCCGGCACTGATTGCTGCTGCACGTGCTGCGCAGACAATGGACGTTGCCGGTTGTACTGCCCTTGGCGTGTTGAATGAAGACGATTGGGTGTTGGATGCCCCGTCAGCCTGTGCGCTGTTAATCGCCGAGAGTAGTAGCTTGGACAACCAGGAAAGCGAACGACTCACGCTGGCGGCACCGCATACACTGGATATGTCTTGGTTGAAAAAAGGTCCCGCCCGCTACGGTGGCATTGCGGGTGATGCGACAGGCCTTGGGCCTTATAAGGTCTGGCAGCAAGGGCAAATACAAAACGATGGCTTGTGCGAACTCCCACTGCCAACCCATCGCATTGGCATTTCGCGCGGCATGCAGCCCATGGGCGAAGTCCACGTCATCACCAGCGTTGAAGGCTTTGACCTACAAACACTGGATGGCCGACTGGCCATTGCCACCTTGCGCCGACTGGTGGGCAACTTGCCGCCCTTGCATGATCTTGCTTTGGCCGTGCTTGATAGCGACAACCAGCCCCGTCAAATCCTTTCGCTTGTTTCCGTCAATGTGGACAGCGGCGTCACCGTGCCCAGCCAACTGAGCCCCGGTGATCGCGTGCAATGGCTACAACGGTCGGCAGATTATGCTATCACCGAAATTGCAGACTTTGCCCGTCTACCTGCACCACAAGCAGCCCTGTTGTTTTCATGCGCCTCACGAGGGGCTGCGCTGCATGGCGGGTTGGACCGCGAATGGCAAACGTTACGCGACGCTTGGCCGAGCACTCCTATGGCGGGCTTCTATGGTAATGGTCAGATCGCCCATTTTGGCGGGAGCAACCAAGTACTGCATCAAAGTCTGGTAATGGCTGCCCTGGGGTAAAATCAGACTTTCGCTTCCGACGTGCAGACGCAACAACATGTTCAACCCCTCTCGCGACCAGGCTCGCCAGTTTCTGTTTGATACCTGGGCCAAGTACAAACAGAACGCCCAGCTGACCGACCTGGAGCGCATTGCCTTTGCCGTGCTAAAACGCCATCCTGAGTATCAGCCCATTGTTGATGCGCCAGAACGGTACCTGGACAAGGATTACCTCCCCGAATTCGGTGAGACCAACCCCTTCCTACATATGAATATGCATCTCGCGATAGAAGAACAACTCACTATCGACCAGCCACCTGGCGTACGAGATCTATTCCGTAGTTTGTGTGAACACACGGGCGACGAGCATAGCGCCCAGCATGAAATGATGGATTGCCTCGCCGAGATGATCTGGCAGGCCCAACGTAGCGGCACCAGCCCAAATGGGGCGCTGTATATAGCTTGTATTCGGCGTAAGGCAGGCCTGGGGGACAATGGTACCTGAAAGGTTCAAGGTCGATCCAAACCACCCATTACTGGGATTGCAGGTTTGCCCAATCAATTGTCACCTGTTTTTTTCTTACCGTCTTCGCCTACCTTTTCACGCAACTCGCGCATTCGCGCTTCCATTGCCGACAACTCATAGAAATTCCCGCCTGCGCGCCGGGCGATCTGTAACTGCTGAATGGCAGCGGTAGGCTCATCCATCAAGGCGTAGTACTCGGCCAACGCGCGGTGTGCAGGGCCGGGTTGATTAAGATGTTCATACGCCTCAGCCAACCGTTTATACAGCCCAGGGTCGCTACTGTGATACGCCAAGCCGGCTTCGGCCAACGTCACCACTGCTGCCGATTTTTTCTGGCGTAGCAACACATCCAACTCGCCATATTGCAAGGCGGTAGCACTGGGATAACGCTCCAGACCTTTGCTGAACAGCGCTGTCGCCTCGGCATATTGCCCCTGCGCCAGTCGGATATTGCCTGCCAACGCCTCCAGCATGGCGTGCCCTGCCGGCCAGGCGGTCCGAGCCAGAACCAACCGTTCCCACGCGGCATCGAAATGCCCTGCTTGTAACAAGGCCACTGCATAGCCATATTGCTGGGCAGCTTCGTTGGCATATTTCTTTTGGCTGGTCGTACCAGCATAGTGAACCAAGGCCGCCTGGGTACCTAGCTGGCGGACGCGCACCTTTTCCCGAACAAACAGATAGTCGATGCTATCGGCCCTCTGCTTGTAACCCTGCTGGGCTGCCCGCGCCTCGCTATCGCTGATGCGCTCGCTGGTCACCGGGTGGGTACGCAGAAAAGCGAACGCGCCATCGTCCACATTGCGATAGAACTTCTGCATGCGGTCAAAAAACGTTGGCATGGCGCGGATATCAAAATCCGCATCCTGCAAGGTTTGCATCCCCACGCGGTCGGCCTCGCGCTCAAAGTCGCGTGAAAAATCCAGGTAGCGCTGGGTCTGATAGCCTTGACTCGCCGCTACAGCAGCAATGGGCCCGTCGCCTCCGCCACCACGCGACGCCGCCAGAATTGCCAGCGCCATCGCCCCCAGTGTCATGAAGCCGGATCCCTTCTGCGACTCGACCATCCGTGCGTAATGGTGTTGCGTGACGTGGGCAATTTCATGCGCCATCACCGCAGCCAGCTCCGATTCGTGTTGCGTCAGCACCAGCAGTCCCGAGTTGATGCCAATCACCCCGCCGGGTACCGCCCAGGCATTGATGCTGGATTCAAGCAAGGGGAAAAAACGGAATTGAATACGGTTTTCATTGCTGGCGGATACCAACTTGTAGCCGATTCGATTGAGATAGTCGGCAACTTCAATGTCATCAAGCACTTCTCCCGAACGACGCAACTCACGTACCGTCATCTCGGCGATACGTTTTTCTTCATGCGGGGGAAGATTGCCAACCGAAGAGTCCCCCAAGTCAGGCAACTCGTTGGCAGCAACGCTAAAGGTCATGGCTGCAATAAGCAGCCCTAGGCAAACGGGACGTAGCAACATAGCCTATATGATAGGCAGGCTGGTCCTGGGGTTCCATCCCCACAGCATCCTGCCGCCAACTGGAACCAGACACACAACCACGCTGCCCACTTTGACCGAAACGCCAGCGAGCCCGATAATTACCACTCCCATCCCTGATGACCGCTTCAAATCATGCGTTTTCTGTTTGCCCTGCTGACCAGCACCTCTCTGTTTGCCGCATCCCTGCCCGATTGCCAGACCGTTGTACGCGATCTCAACAGCCGCGTGCAGGGGAAACTCAACAGCACTGAATTGGTCGAAGTGCTCAGCGCGCTCCACACTAGTGCACAGCTGCCCAAGCAGTTCGTAACCAAAAAAACCGCGCGCGAACTAGGTTGGCGTCCGGGTCGGCCACTGTGGGCGACACCTGCGCTACAGGGCAAAAGCATCGGCGGCGATGTATTTCGCAACCTGGAGCATCAGCTGCCTACAGGTAGCTGGCGAGAGGCCGATCTGAACTACCGTGGTGGCAAACGCGGCGCCCAGCGCCTCGTATTCGAGCCTCGTACAGATGGCCGACGTTTTATTACTACCGATCATTACAACCATTTTATGGAAGCACCCGCATGTCGCTGACCCGTATCGAATTCGTGAACATTGCCAGTGTCGATGACCTTTACGAACAACTGGAAGGCCAGTTGGAACTGGAATACCCACTGGGCCGTAGCCTCGACGCGATTTACGACGTACTGTCCAACGAGGTCGAAGGCCCGGTAGAGATTGTCTGGCATGACGTCGGCTTTTCGCGCGTGGCACTGGGCGATTGGTTTTCCCGCGTCATGGACGTACTCAATATCGTCTCCTCTGAACGAGACGACCTCAGCGTAAGCCAGGACTAAACCCCATGCTGGTGCTCGGCCTCGAATCCTCCTGCGATGAAACCGGCGTCGCGCTGTATGACACGGAGGCTGGCCTATTGGCGCATCACCTGCATACACAAATGGCCATGCACGCCGAGTATGGCGGCGTGGTGCCAGAGCTGGCTTCTCGCGACCATATTCGTCGCGTGCTGCCCCTCACCGAAGCCTGCCTGCAAGAGGCTAACAAGACACGCCAGGATATCGATGCCATCGCCTACACCCAAGGGCCGGGCCTTGCTGGTGCGCTGCTGACTGCGGCGGCGGTCGCCAATGGTCTGGGCGTTGCACTGGGTAAGCCAGTAATCGGTGTGCATCACCTTGAAGGCCACCTGCTTTCACCGCTGTTGGCCAATCCTGCCCCTCACTTTCCCTTTGTGGCGCTACTGGTTTCTGGTGGCCATACGCAGTTGATGGCAGTGCATGGCGTGGGCAACTATACCTTGCTTGGCGAAACGCTTGATGACGCCGCCGGCGAGGCCTTCGACAAGACGGCCAAACTGCTGGACCTGGGCTACCCCGGTGGCCCCGCGCTTTCCAAACTGGCCGATAGCGGTGATGTTTCTCGCTTTACTCTGCCCCGCCCCATGCAACATTCAGGCGACCTGGACTTCAGCTTTGCCGGCCTAAAGACCGCCGTACTCACCCTGGTTAAGAAGCAGGCCGATATTGATGCGCAAACGCGTGCTGATATCTGCGCCGCCTTTCAAGCCGCCATCGTGGATGTGATCAGCACCAAATGCCTAAAGGCCATGAAGCAAACCGGTATGCAGCAATTGGTTGTTGCGGGTGGCGTGGGCGCCAACCGCCAACTGCGCGCGGGCCTGGACCTGATGGCGGCCAGGCGCAAGTTCAAGGTTTACTACCCGCCGCTCGACCTCTGTACCGATAATGGCGCCATGATTGCTTTTGCGGGTGCCCAACGCTTGCAACACTGCCAGACAGCAGGGCCCTTTTCCGTCAAGCCACGTTGGGATCTGGCCAGCCTGCCCCATGCGTAAAAATGCCGCTCAAATGAGTGGCTTTTTATTGGGGTCAACGCCAACGGCCCATTTGGCCACGTGTCCAACGCCATACCAAGGGAAACTGGCACACAACAAAAACCATAAAACCGCTTTCCATCCCTGCTTGGCCGCCCTCACCCAACCAACCCAGAAAATACACCCAGAACAGCACGATGCCACACAAGGCTAATTGCTTGGCCCAGAGCGGCACCGGCTCAGCAGGGAGCAAAATGCGATATTCCTCGTCATCGCCCTCATCTGCCCAACGCGGTTTCATCTGAATTCGCATGCGTGGACGCATTTCAGGCCACCATAAAACGCGCGTTCAGCTTATCCAACAAACCCATCTCAACCGTATCACCCGACTGTAACGGCCCGACACCCGCCGGTGTGCCCGTATAAATCAAATCACCGACCTGTAGGGTAAAGCGGCTGGATAGATATTCCATGATGTAGGGCAAGTCGTAGATCATCAATGTGCAGTCGCCATCCTGCCGCCGCGTACCATTCACATCAAGCCAGAAAGTCGCCTCCAGTGGTTGGGGCACCATTTGTGCAGGCAGAAACCGGCTGACGCAGGCCGACCCATCAAAGCCCTTTGCCACGCTCCACGGCAATCCCTTCTCTTTGGCTGCAGTCTGCAAATCACGGGCTGTCAGGTCCAACCCCAGGCCATATCCAGCGATATGCTCCAGCGCTGCCTCACGGCGGATATGTTTGCCCGCCTTTCCTACCACCAGCACCAGCTCTCCTTCGTAATGCACCTCTTTCGAATGGGTGGGCAGCGCAATCACTTGGTCTTCATGCTGAAGTGCAGACGTGGGCTTAAGGAAGACAACCGGCTCCGGCTCTACACGATTCCCTAGTTCAGCAGCATGGGCTGCGTAGTTACGGCCAATGCAAAAGATATTGGCCACGGCGAGCTCTCGGTGGTCGGTAAAGCGAATGGCAGGCATAGCTACACTCAAGAACAATTCGACAGACTGATCTTAGCAAGCCAAACGTAAAAAAGGACGGCCTCAGCCGTCCTTTTACGCCACATCCACAGAAAGATGTGCAGTGCGCCATCAAACCTTCGGGGCTTCAGCTTTCTTTTCTGCCTTCTTCATGCCCTTTTTGTGATGCTTTACCTTCTTTTCCATCTTGGTGCCAGCAGGCTTTGCGGCAGCATCAGTTGCATGCGCGCCAACTGCAGCAAAACTAAAAGCGGTGGCAATCAAGGCAAGAATCAACTTATTCATGGTGAACTCCATCGATGAAGGTAGGAACTAATGAAAAGCGTCACTGCTTTGCGATGTCGGTCGTCAACCTCAGCGACAGGTGTAGATTGAGGCTGGCAGCTTAAGCGAGGCTTAAATCCATATCGATTTACATATAATTTAAATCTGACAACGCACACCAAACGAACAACGCTAGAACCAAACCGCTATCGTGACCATCAACATCAGTAACAACCAGCAAAGCAATGTGCGCCAGACAAGGCCAACCGCACTATTGAGCATGTTGGCGTCCGCTTCTTCACCCAAGCCCAGCTCGGGCCGGAATGTCACCGTATAGTTTTGGTGCAGCGGCATACCCAGCCTTACACCAATCGCCCCAGCACCCGCTGCCAGCAAAATGCCATAAGCCGCGCTGGTCCAGCGTTCAGCCTGCTGCCGCCAACAAAATACCGCGTCTTCAAAATCACCTACGACAGCAAAGCTGACGGCTGTCACCCGAATTGGCAACCAATCCACTACATCCCCCACCTTGTCGGCGAAATTACCAAACCGTTCGCCACGGCGGCGGTCACGCGCGCCCCATTTCAATTGCAGGATGGTTGCCGACCGATACGCCACCGCACCCGCTGGGCCAAGCACGATAAACCAGAACATAGGCCCGAACACATGGCGGTAGGCATCGATCAAACCTTGCTCTATTGCCAGCCGCGCTACTTCGTTATCGCTCAACTCACTGCTTGGCTCACGTGTCCAACCCGCCAATAGCTGGCGGGCTGTCGGCAAATCCCCTTCCTTGAGCGCATCTGCTACCCCGGTAAACGCCGAACTGAACTGACGGAAACCCATGGTGACATAGAGCACGGCCAACCCAAATAACCAAGCCAGAGCCCAGTGCACCCAGTACAGCCCACCCCAGACCAGCAATACCAGGGCGGTGGGCGTGATCACCGCAATCAACCAGCCAACAACACCATGGCGGTATTCGCCCGCATTGAAATTGCGTTCGACCGCTTCAGAAAAACTGCGATAGCCGGCATATAGGACATTCCCCCGCTCAAGCGGACGGAGCTGTTCGAGGACAAGTGCAAGGACAAGTGCAAGCCAGGTCATGGAGAAACGTTCCAGTTCAAGACCGCCCCATCATAACGCAAAAGCGCTATGCAGCCGTTCGGTCCAATAGCCATTGGCATCATCTCAACACGCATTCCTACCTGCCATTTAAGGCTTAATCAATACCCCAAAACCTGTCATATCTAGACTGGGAACCAAAGCCAGACAGGGTGTACATACCAAGCGTAATAGATATACAAACCCACCTAATAGGAAGTAATCCTAATAACGTAGTAATTTAGTCAACCATTTGGCTAGAACCCTCAGCCGCGCTATGATTTCACCTCTTTCCAAGAGCCTGGCAACAAGTCGGGCCTATTAAAACCGTCCTGGAGAATGACCATGGAACACAAGCTGCCCGAACTCCCTTACGCCATCGACGCGCTTGCCCCACATATGTCGAAGGAAACGCTGGAATACCATTATGGCAAGCACCACCAAACCTACATTACCAATCTGAACAACCTTATCAAAGGCACCGAGCACGAGAATGCCAGCTTGGAAGAGATTGTGAAGAAAGCACCAGCTGGTGGCTTGTTCAACAATGCGGCCCAGGTTTGGAACCACACTTTCTTCTGGATGGGCTTCAAGCCCAACGCTGGCGATGCCCGCCTGCCAACCGGCAAGTTGTTGGCTGCCATCACTGCCAAGTGGGGTACCGTGGATGAGTTCAAGAAAGCGTTCAATACTTCCGCTGCCGGCAACTTTGGTTCAGGTTGGACTTGGCTGGTGAAAAAGCCGGATGGCTCGTTGGATATCGTCAACACCAGTGCTGCAGCCACCCCGCTGACCACCGCCGACACCGCATTGCTAACCGCCGATGTATGGGAGCACGCCTATTACATCGACTACCGTAATAGCCGTCCTAATTACCTAGAAGCCTTCTGGAAACTAGTCGATTGGGATGCGGTTGCAGCACGTTTGGGCTAATTACCTAACTGATATTGGCAGGCAATAAAACTTCACTCCTGTGCATGCCCCCTAAAAAGGCCCGGAATCTCTGGGCCTTTTCGTTTGCAGTATTTTTGTGGGCTTAGCTCCCAATGATTTTTCGCAGCGCTAAACGCCATCAATCATCTCTCGTCAGTACTTCCAACAGCTCAATCTCAAAAACCAAGTTCGAATTCGGCTTGATAAGCGCCCCGATTTGTCTTTCACCATACGCGAGATGAGCCGGCACAATGAGTTTGCGCTTGCCGCCAGCTTTCATACCCATCAGCCCCACATCCCATCCTTTTATCACGCGTCCCGTACCAATGACGCACTGAAAAGGTTTGCCGCGAACAAACGATGAATCGAACTGGGTGCCGTCCTCCAAAAAACCGCTGTATTGGGTAGTAATCAGTGGAGAGTAGCGGCAGCGATCTCAGTTTCCTGATACGCGCTGCCGCCCTCGCAGAACCGGACTTGGAGCGTTACACCATCCGGCTCCCAGTTTGAGTCATCCACGGTAGTGACGGGTAGAGGTTGTG
>NZ_PDZH01000081.1 GCF_002735695.1 Chitinimonas sp. BJB300 | reverse complement strand
TACCATCGCCGACAAGCCCGTTGCTGTCGCCGCACCAAACGTGCTCAGCAAATAGTCGGTGTACAAATCGAGTTCTTTGTTCTTCATGGCGACAGGTTATCGTATGCACTGCGTAACATCAGTTACTAGCTAGGTGTAAGCTAGAGAATGTGGGTAAGCGGAGTATTGCTAGCGGTATCGCAAGGGTAAACGCTGGACTTTGCAACCTTACATGGCTTGAATTTCAATTCAATAAGAACCGGGAGCTTGGTAGTGTCGATCAATATTCGTTACCCACATGACAAACCGCAAGAAGAAGCGCGTAAGTTGGCTGAGAAGGTCGCCGAGGATCTCAGCCGTGAATTCAGCATGACTTATCATTGGGAAGGTGACATCTTGCATTTCGAACGCACTGGCGTTTCAGGCCAGCTCAGCGTTGTGCCCGGTGAAGTAGTAGTTGAAGCAAAGTTGGGCTTTTTGCTTAGCGCACTCAAGCCGCGTATTGAAAGTGAAGTGAAAAAATTCCTGGGCGAAAATTTTGCATGATCTTGGGTGTCGATTTGCCCTGATGCAAGTAATCAGGGGGGCACCCAAGCGTACACCCCCGACTGCTAAATTCGTGAAGCACAAAATCAAAATGGGATTACAAGTGAATGCCCTTCATGATCTGCATAAACGCCAGTTGATCGGCGCTTAGCTCCGGTGTACGTCCAGCCTCCTTACCACCCTTGGCCGCGGCAGAGTCAGGGAACATGCGGTAAGCCGTGTTCATGATGATCTGGGCTACTCGTGGTGCCAGCGCGTGGATCGTTTGGCTAAAAATGCCCAAGCCTGAAGCCACCCGTACCGGCTTGTAGATGATGGCCTGAGCCACCATATCGGCAGCTTCTTCCGGGCCGATAATGAATGGCATGTTCTTGTAGATATCAGTTGGCGCAATCATGGGTGTGCGCACCAGCGGCATATTGATCGTGGTGAAGTAAATGCCGCGGTCTGAGAACTCGCTGGCAGCGCAGCGGGTAAAGGCATCCAGCGCCGCTTTCGATGCCACATAGGCTGAAAAGCGCGGTGAGTTGGTCAGTACGCCAATCGACGAGATATTGATGACCTGACCCGATTTACGTGCACTCATACCAGGCAGCAGCGCCAGGGTCAGACGCAAACTACCGAAATAGTTCAGCTGCATCGTGCGCTCGAAGTCGTGAAACCGGTCGTAACTGTTTTCGACGGCGCGACGGATCGAACGGCCGGCGTTATTGATCAGTACGTCGATATACTTGTGGGTTTCTAATACAGTTTGCGCCAAGGTATCGATGGCTTCGATATTGGTCAGGTCGCACGAATAGATGGAGCACTTACCGCCACTTGCCTCGATTTCCTGTTGCGTGGCGGTGAGTTTTTCCAAATCACGCGCCACGATGATGACGTGTGCGCCGGCTGCTGCCAGCTTGATTGCCGACGCTTGCCCGATGCCCGAAGAGCCGCCGGTAATCAGCACCTGCTTGCCGCGTGATACCCCGCTGAGGGTACGGTCGATAAACAAATCCGGGTCCAGATTGCGTTCCCAGTAGTCCCATAGCTTCCAGGCGTAGTCTTCCAAGGGCGGGATCTTAATATCGGTGCCGGCCAGTAGCTTTTGGGTTTGGCGGCTGTCAAACCGGGTGGGGTAGGAGACAAAGTTCATGATGTCTGCCGGCAAGCCCAAGTCTTTCAATACCGCATCGCGTACCCGGCGTACAGGTGTGAGCGAAGCCAATGCATGGCGTACCATCGTCGGAATAAAGCCAAAGACCGAAGGATTGATCCGTACCGTAAGCTTGGGTGCGTGCGCTGCTTCGGCGAAGATCGCCAGCGCCTCGCCCACCCGCTTTGCATTCGGGTCGGTCAGGTGGAAACATTGGCTATTGTGTCCATTTAAATGGGCCAGATGGTCCATGGCCTCTACCACATAGTCCACCGGCACCATGTTGATGCGGCCACCATCAATGCCAATAGCAGGCATCCAAGGCGGGAGTATTTTGCGCATTTTTTGTAAGACCTTGAAGAAATAGTAAGGTCCGTCGATCTTGTCGATTTCACCTGTCTTCGAACTCCCCACCACAATGCCTGGGCGGTAGACCCGCCATGGACGCGAATATTCTTCACGCACCAGGGCTTCCGAGTCGTGCTTGGTGCGAAAGTAAGGGTGGTTGAGCTTGCCAGCTTCCTTGAACATGTCTTCTGAAAACACACCTTCATACATGCCCGCTGCGGCGATCGAACTGGTGTGATGAAACACACCGGCTTCAATTACTTCGGCAAACGCCAATGCATGCCGTGTACCGGTCACATTGGCTGCGGTTTGGTCCTCTGCGCTGGCTTTTAAGTCATAAAGCGCGGCCAAGTGGAAGAAGTGCTTGATCTTGCCCTTGAGCTTCGCGATATCCTGCTCGGCGATGCCCATGGCGGGTTTGCCCAATTCACCCACCACCGGAATCACCCTTTCGGCATCTTTGCCCCAGCGCTGCTTCACCTTATCGAACTTCTCCAGTGATTCCCTGCGCACAAGCGCATACACCTTGCCCTTGCGTTTGTTCAGCAGGGTCTGAACGAGGTTGTTGCCGATAAAACCGGTTGCGCCGGTCACGAAATAAGTCATGGAGCGTATTCCTCGTGGTGTTGATGCATTCTGCGGTAGCTAACTTGCCTGAAAGCCGCACCAGTGCTGGTAATCGGCAAGAGGGTATGTTCTATAATTCTCACTTCGTAACGTCAAGCTAGCGACCGATTGGTCGTGCAAAACCGCCACAGGTTGGGGCGAGGAATGAAAATATGCTGTTAAATCTGTTTGGTTCTGAACGTGAATCCATGTCTGCTGTTGACACAGCATGGTTACGTATGGATAGGCCGACCAACCTGATGGTCATCACCGGTATCATGTTTTTCGAGGGGGACCTGGATTACGAACGCCTGCAGCAGGTGATGCAAACGCGATTGCTGAAATTCCAACGCTTCAAGCAACGTGTTGTCCGCACCGGTACGAATGCGGCATGGGAGGACGACCCCGACTTCGATATGGCCCACCACTTGCGGCGTGTCGCGTTGCCGGGCTCAGCCAACAAGCCGGAATTGGAAACCATGGTCAATGATCTGATCTCTATTCCCATGGATTTTTCCAAGCCCCTTTGGCAGTTCTATGTGGTGGAAAATTATCAGGGCGGCAGCGTGCTGGTTGCACGTATCCATCACTGCATTGCCGACGGCATTGCCCTGATCCAGGTGTTGCTGTCCTTAACGGATAAGCAGCAAGACGCCGGTGACGCCGCCAAGTCCAAGAAGCCAAAATTCCTGGCTGATGAGCGTGAACCGGATGACCCTTTCCTGCGGCTTTACAGGCCGGTGGCCAAGGTTTACGCCGGTATGCTCAAAAGCTACGCCAAAGTGCTGGGTGCCAGCTATGGCTTGATGAGCAACCCGACCAAATTGGCCGAATATACTCAGACGGGTTTAGGGCTGGGTCAGGGCATCGCCAAGATGGCGACCATGTCGGCCGACCCACGTACCAAATTCAAGGGCAAGCTTTCCACCACCAAGCGCATCGCCTGGTCCGAGTCGCTGCCATTGTCCGAGGTCAAGCATGTGGGCAAGGCGCTGGATTGCTCGATCAACGACGTGCTGCTTTCCTGCGTGGCAGGTGCACTGCGGGCCTACTTGGTAGAGCATGGCGAAGAAGTGAATGGCTTGACGATTCGTGCCTCGGTGCCGGTGAATTTGCGCCCCGAGAACATGCTCGACAAATTGGGCAATTATTTCGGCTTGGTTTTCCTGCCGTTGCCGATTGGCATCGCCAATCCGATTGAGCGAGTCTACGAAGTCAAACAGCGTATGGCCGATATCAAGGGCGGCTACGACGCCATTATCACGCTGGGCCTGCTCAGCGTGATGGGCTCGTTACCGAACATGATCGAGCAACCGGCTATTGAGTTCTTCAGCACCAAATCCACCGCGGTGATGACGAATGTGCCCGGGCCGCGTGAGCCCATTTACCTTGCAGGCAGCAAGGTGCACGACCTGCAATTCTGGGTGCCGCAGTCAGGTGAAATCGGCATGGGTGTTTCCATCCTCAGCTACAACGACCGTGTGAATTTTGGTGTAATGACCGACAAGAAGCTGGTGCCCGACCCGGCAACAATCATCGATCGCTTCGGCTCGGAGTTCGAAAAGCTGGTGCTGGCGACATTGATGCATACGGTGGATGGCCCACCCGACCCGGAGCTTGCCGAGCTGCACTTGGCGGTACTGCGTATGCAAGCAGCAGCCTGCGTTTGATGCTAGCTCCCCGTGAGGAGGGGGCACATACAGCCGAAGGGAAATGCTTACTAGCACAACACCGGTACGGTGGACATTTCCCATTTGTACGCTGTATCTGTAAAACAGACCCATTGTTTGCCATCCTACGAGCCTAATCTGCTGGAGTGCTCCATGTTTTCTGAACGTATTTCCCGTTTGCAAGGCTCCTTGGTACGCGAGATTCTTGCTGTCGCCAATCAGCCCGACGTGATTTCCTTTGCCGGTGGTTTGCCTGCCCCGCAAGCCATGCCCAAGCTTGATTTCACCGAACTGCCCGCCAGCCTGAGTCAATACGGCCCCAGCGAAGGTGAGCTGTGGTTGCGCGAAGCCGTGGCCGCTGAGATGAGCAAGAACGGGGTACCGGTTAACGCCAACGACATCCTGATTTTGACAGGGTCGCAGCAAGGCTTGGACTTGGCAGCCAAGTTGTTCGTGGATAACGACACGCCTGTATTGGTGGAAGCGCCGACCTTCCTTGCCGCGGTGCAGTGCTTCAGCCTGTATGGCGCCAAGTTTATTGAAGTGGGTTTGACAGCTCACGGCCCCGACTTGGAATTATTGGAGCGCAAACTGCGCGAAGAAAAACCGCGCTTTGCCTATCTGATCCCTACCTTCCAAAACCCCTCCGGCGTTTGTTACGACGAAGCCACCCGCCAACGGGTTGCCGACCTCTTTGACGAACATAACGTGGTGCTGCTGGAAGACGAACCGTACCGCGAACTGGTTTACGACCAATGTGACCGCGCGCCTATCTGTTCGCGGCTCAAGCGGGCGGCGTGGATACATTTCGGCACGTTCTCCAAGACGGCCATTCCCGGTTTGCGAGTGGCTTATCTGGCATGCCATCCCAGCCTGATGCAGAACTTGTACAAGCTCAAACAAGCGGCCGACCTGCACACCAACCGGCAAGGGCAGTGGGCCATGCACCAGTTGCTGACTTCCGCTGATTACCCGGCGCATATTGCCCGCTTGCGCGAGTTCTACCACCAAAAGCGCGACATCATGGCCCAGGCGCTGGACAAGCATTTCCACGACATCGCCGATTGGGCAGTACCGCCGGGGGGGCTTTTCTTCTGGGTCAAGCTCAAAGCCAATATCGATAGCTATGCATTGCTGGAACCTGCCCTGGCCCACAAAGTTGCCTTCATGCCGGGCAAGCCGTTCTATGCCAACGAGCGTATATCAAACGAGCTGCGCCTGAATTTCAGCCACGCCTCGCCCGAACGGATCGATGAGGGCATCAAAACGCTGGCTAACGTGGTCCGTGCGCATCTCTGATTCAAAACCGTGTTACGTGTTGCCACCACAAACCCCAAAGGCCGCCATCGCGGCCTTTGGGGTTTGTGCCATCGGTATGAACTTAGGGTTGAGGCATGAACCTGCCAATAGCAGTAGAGCGATGTTCGCTGAAGCTATTAGACAGGTTCTTGGACGTACTATCACCCTTTGATGTGGAATGTGCACGCGGTGAAGACGGCTTCGCGCTTTGAAGTGATTGCCTGCATTACTTGCAGGCAGATGAGCAAAGTCGGTTCAGGCGAACCTAAAGGCGACTTTTTGATGGCTGGGTTATAGGAGGTAGCCTGAATTCTGTAGACACTTTCATTGTTTGAAGGTGCTACCCTTGATTCGTCATAGACATAGACCAACCCCTCACCTGATGACTGAATTCGGGTATTATATTCGCATAAAATCAACGTTGCATTGAATCATATAGCGAAAATTCGCTCTACATTACGATGTACTCCGCCCTATTAATTGAGTTTACCCAGATGCTGACAACCAAATTGGTATCTGTTGCTTATTGTCACAGGACTTTTATGAAGTATTTCTATTTTCTTATCGCTTTAGTCAGCACCCAAGCCTTTGCAATAAAGCCGTGTGACGAGTTAAAAAGTGAAATTGCGGCAAATATAGAAAAAAAGGGTGTTGTGCAATACACCCTCGATATTATTCCTTCAGGCGATGTGGGTGATCAGATGAAGGTTGGCTCTTGTGAGGGCGGAACAAAGAGTATTGTTTATATCAATAAGCAAAAACGGCTTAGTGAACAGACAGCACAATGTTATTGGATGGAAAATAGGACGGGTAAATTTACCTGGGTTAAAGCCAGTTCAGTTTATCGTTCAGCCATTACTAAAAAACAGTGTTTTGGACTCGATAGTTGCGATGGAGGCGAAGGCAGGAGTGGTGGTGGGTGCTACAAATGGGCTGACTCTGCTGATGCGCCGAGGCAATCTTGGTAAAGGGCCAGATAGTCTTCTAACAGGCTGTTGAAAAACAATTCTTAGTGGGAGAAATTGACTCAAAGCGCCCCTTTAACGACCTAAATTGCTCAAACCTTAAGCAAATTTTGCTTAGTTTTTAGGCAAAACGGCATGATTTTCGCAATTTTCCAGCCTCTGGTAGGAGCCAAAATCGTTTTTCAACAGCCTGCTAAGCACCTGTTTTTGCTATTAGAACCCGTCTAAAGTCTCGTGAGCTAGGGCAAGATAGGCAAAAACAGTCGAGGAAGCGGCGTTTACGCGTGGTGAATGCGCATTCCGAGGGTGTTTTCAACGCCGTATTGCTGACGCACAGCAGACTTTAGACAGGTTCTAAGTCAGCTTGGCCTGCTCAGACCACTGTTCCATTTCATCGACGTTGCGCAATAGGGCGATGACTGCGCGTTCGAATATGGGTTCGCTTTCAATAAAGCGCACATGGCCCAATGCCAATAAACGGCGGAAAAGATGGACGCTGAGCGCTGCGGGTTTGCCCAGGTCGGAGATGGTGAGCAGCAGGCTGGCTGCCTGTGGGCTGATCCAATTGAGGCGGGCGCGGCGCGAGCTGCCGCCGAATGCAATTTCCACCATCACGCCAGCCCGTAGTTGCTTGAGTACTTTTTCTTTCAAGACTTCCGACTGCGCCAACGCGATGGTTGCCCCATCGTCTTTTGCTATCAAGTCGCTGAATTGCTGGTCCAACAATTCCAGCGATTCGTCCAATTCCTCGGCCGCCTCGGCTGCGTAAGCTGTATCGAATTCATGGCCTGCTGCTTTATTGGATGTGCCTGGCACTGCATTGCCTAGTACGTAGTCGGCAAAATGCGCTTCCATTTCCGCAAGCGATGTCGAGGGTTCCTGATGTCCTTCTTTCAGGGCTTCCACATGTGCTTCTACCAGCCAGTCCAGAAAGGCTTGCTGGTCCGTATCACTCATGCGCGCCAAGGCGAGGTTGCCTGCTAGCGTATTCACCATTTCAGGCAATGTCTTCAGCATCTGCATTCGTTCGGCATTGCTGGTCTTGGGTTGTACGCTCCACACCAGCCTGGGCACCATGCGCCGGCACTGGGTAGCTTTGGAGGCATCGTCCCTTGCGACGTGTTCAATCACCAAAGGCCAAATGCCAAGTAGGAAGTGCCGCAGGCGCGCGGGCATCTCAATGCTTTCTAAGGCTTCCCGCATGGCGGCTACGGCTTGTAGATAATGGGCGGTGCGTGCTTCGGCATGGGTGAGAGCGGTGGCGGCGCGCGCCATGTGGACATCGCGTTTGGTAATCGGGCCGGCCAGGTAATCATCCAGTTGAGACAGCAAGTTGTTGAACAAGGCGGCATCACTGCTGGGGGCTGCTACGGCAAGGTCGATAATGCGTTGAATTTCCGCCGTCAAACCCATCGAAATCGCGTCTTTCTCACTTAAGCCCACGGCGATGGAGCCAATGCGGTTGAATAGCTGGCGTGCGGGGTGGCGTTGTTCGGCAAACAGGCTGGGGTCGAATAGGCCCAACTTAAGCAACTGAAACTGAAGCCGCCCCAGTTGGCCGCGTACCGGGCTGGGCACTTTGCCATCCCGCAGCATGAACTCGAACAGCATGGCCACCACATCGACCACCATACGCTCGCTGGGGTCTTGTGCCTGGCTGGTCAGACGGCCCCGGTTTTCGAGAATACGATTGCGGAGCAAAGCGTCATTTTCATTATTTGGAGCGCTGTATTGGGCGGTTGCCTCCAGTTCCAGTTCTACAATGCTGCCAGCCAGCACCGTACTGCCGGCAAAGGTGGTGAAGATGGCAGGGCAGTTTTGGCTGCCTGCAGGCAGGGTGCCAAACAACTCTCGCAGCAACTGGCCTGCATTGGCCTGGGCATCCAGCCAAGGGGGCGGTGAGGTGATTTCTACCGGGGCGCTTACCGCATCGGGGTTGGTCTTCATCTAAATCCAGCGGAGCAGCAGGTCGCTGCGCGGCAATTGGCTGGCTTGGGCGGCCAGGGCTGTTGGTATGGTTGCTGTTACAGTAGGGCTATCAATTGGCTGGAGCGCCCGCGATTTGCTGGACTTTTTCTCGCTGCGACTGCGGCCTTGCGCCGGTAGCTTTACGGGAATACCGAAGCTCTCCAACTGGGCGTTGAGTTGTTGATACAGGTCGATCACCCGCGTGCTCAAGCGATTCGCGGCAGCCTTTTGCAATACTTCGCTGACATCCTCAAGCAGGTCCAGCTCGCTGATGCCCAGCGCCAAGCTGCCACAGATGACGTAGGGGCGGAATGGGTTCTCGCGCTCAGCGCTTTCTGTTTGATGGTAGAGATTGGCGATGCGGGCGTTGAGGTTGGACAGGGTTGTTCCAGCCTCGCTACGAAAATTGGCGATCCTGCGTTCCAGCGCCAGTTCCTGTTCCACATCTGCCAAATCACGCAGACTCAGGTTGTGCCGTGGTGCTTGGTTGAATCTGCGTCGTTCACGCCGAAAGGCGGTGACCAGACTGCGATCGAGCAAGCGCTGCAAATGGACTAGCCAGGCACTGTGCAATTCGGTATCGAAGGCCAACCAGGTGGCGCGGGCATCGAACATCACGCGGGCATCATGCGTTGACGATGCCCGGTCGGCTTGTTCAATCAGCTCGGCTGCCACTTCGCTCAGCAGTTGTGGCCATTGCTGCTGAATATACGCCTGCATGGTAGCTTGTAATGCTTGCAGTATTTCAGCCCGCTTCATGGCGCTATGACCTGTAGCTGAGGAAGATTAATGTCAGTCGTTGCTCAATTCCGACTTGGCGAAAGCCACATCCAGTGCTTCCATCGCGTCGCGTTGAGTACATGCTGCGGCTTTCTCGTAAAGCTGGGTAGCGTCTTTGATCTTCTTGTTCCCATATAAGGTTAGGAGGCCATTGGCGTACTCGATATGGGCAATGGCGGAATGCGGGATCAGTTCCAGTGCTTTTGCATAGTGGGTTTCCGACGCATCCTTGGATACCCCATAGGTTAACGACCCTACCATGCTGCCTACCTTGCCGATGATTTCGGCATGGTAGGCCCCGAGCGCGATATGGGCTTCGGCATGCTCGGGTGCTAGCGCCAGGGTTTTATCCAGGCTGGCCTTGCACTTGCCTGCCAGTCCTTGCGCCAGCGCTTTGGTGATGGAAATCGCCTGGCTATAACGCCCAAGCGCATAGGCATGTTGGTAATGGGCATTAATATTGTTGGGATTCTCTTGGGTGGCAATATCGGCGCGTTCAGCCACTTCTTCGAACAATTCCTTCTTTTCGTCTTCGTCCTCGGCCAGATAGGTTGCGTAGATGCTTTGCGCCTTGTTGGCGGCATTCATGCCAGAGGCGGTCTCGGCTTTCAGCCCCAGCGCGACCGCATTTTGGAAATCACCGCGGTGGTAGGCGCGCCATGCCTCCTGGCTGGCTTCGTCCTCGGGCCAGGGTTCTTGATCACCGGCGTGCAAACGTTCCCAACTTTGCCAGAGCTTGTCACCATCGTAGCGATAGCTGCTGGTGTCGTAGGGAACGGCTTTCCAATTAGACATGCTTGCTTCCTCTGCTTTTTATTGATTCTAGCAACTGTAGCAGAGGCAGATTGGCTCTCGCTGCGGCCCAGTTCAAAACGATGCCTGGAAACGGTTTACTGTCTTATGCGTGTTCCTCTATTGAGGTTTATGCGCCGCTTCTTGGACAGGTTCTTACAGGCTTTGAACCGCTTCCCGGGTGCGTTCACCTGTTTGCAGACGCCACAGCGAGGCATAACCGCCGTCCTTCCCTAATAGTTGCTCATGTGTGCCGGCTTCTATGACTTGTCCTGCTTCCATCAGATAGATGCAGTCGGCCTGGCGCACGGTGGAAAGCCGGTGGGCGATGATGAGGGTGGTGCGATTCCGGCTGACGACATCCAGGCTGCGTTGGATGGCGGCTTCGGTTTCGTTGTCTACCGCACTGGTGGCTTCGTCCAGGATCAGGATGGGTGGGTTCTTTAAAATCGCCCGCGCCAAGGCCAGCCGCTGGCGTTGCCCGCCCGACAGTTTTTGGCCGCGTTCGCCAATGCGTGTTGCAAAGCCAAGCGGCAGTTTGGTAATGAACTCGGTGGCTTCGGCAGCTTGGGCTGCTGCGGCAATATCAGCATCGCTGGCATCCGGTACGCCGTAGGCAATGTTCTCGGCTACGGTGCCATCAGTCAGGAAGCTGTCTTGTGCGACATAGCCGATGGCCCGGCGCAAGTCTTGCAGGTTCAGTTCATCAATCACCTGACCATCCAACAGGATTTGGCCCGATTGCGCGGTATAAAAGCGCAGCAGCAGTTTGATGAGCGTGGACTTGCCCGATCCGGTCGAACCCACAAAAGCAATGGTTTTACCTGCTGGAATCAGTAGGTTAATGTTTTGCAGGGTTGGTCGGTCGTTGTAGCTGAAGTTCACCTGTTCGAAACGCAATTCTCCCTTGGCGGATGCGGCGGGGAAGTGGCGGCCTTCGTAAGGGATGTTGATGGGCGTGTCGAGCAGGTTCATGGCCCGGTCGATGGCGGCCATGGAGCGCTGGTACATATCGGCGACTTCGGCAAGCCCGGTAAGGGGCCACAATAAGCGCTGGGTAAGAAAGACCAGGACAGAATAAGCCCCTACCGCGAGTTCACCCTGTATGGTCAACCAGCCACCGTAGATGAGGGTGGCGGTAAAGCCACTCAGGATAGCCATGCGAATGACGGGCGTGATGGCGGCGCTGATGCGGATTGCGCGGGCATTGGCAGTGCGGTAATGACGGCTTGCCGTATCGATATGTGCGGCTTCGAAGTTTTCGGCAGCGAAGCTTTTGATAGTAGCTAAACCCAACAGGTTGTTGTTGAGCCGGGCAGAGACATCGCCTGCGGCCTCGCGCACTTCGGTGTAGCGGGGTGCAAGCCGGTTTTGGAACCAGAACGCACCGAACAGAATGGCGGGTACGGGTAAGAGGGCAACCAGCGCAATGCCCGGTTGCAAGGCGAAGAAGACCGCGCTGACCATGATGGAAGAGCAGAACACCTGGATGATCTGATTCGCGCCGCCGTTGACGAAGCGCTCCATCTGGTTCACGTCGTCGTTGAGTATGGAAAGCAGGTTGCCGGTACGCTGATTCTCGAAGTAAGCCATTTCCAGTTTTTGCACATGCTGGTAGACATCAAGACGTAGATCATGCTGGATGTCTTGCGCCAACTGACGCCACTTTACTTCATACAAGTACTGGAACAGAGACTCGCCACCCCAGATCAAGACATTGATACAACCCAGAAATAGCAACTGGTGCCATGTGTCGCTGATACCGAGCCCCTGCAACACCTTCTGCGCTAGGAAGCTGTCTTCCCCTTTCACTACTACGTCCACCGCCACACCAATCAACACTTCAGGCAGGATGTCGAAGAATTTGTTGAGTACGGAATAGGTGGTTGCGAGGCGGAAATCACGCCGATATCGGCTGGCGTAGCTGAACAGTCTTTTCAATGGATTCATGGGCAAGCTTCAATCGTCTTGTGGTGAATTTTTGAGGGGGTAAAAAACAAAACAGCCGCCGGATTACTCGGGCGGCTGTTGTACTGCTGGGCTTAACGTAGTTCGACCATTAGTGGGTTGAGGAGCGCTGTTGCCTGGGCCTCAGATAAAGCGGCGTTGTCCTTGCCGCTGATCTGCACCGTGGTCTTGGAGTCCTTGCTGACGACCAGGGCTTGGTACTGCGGTCGGCTTTCCTGCTTCTTCTCTTCGCTTTTCCAGAAAGCCAGCTTATCGAAGAAGCCTTCTTCCTTGGCGGCGAGAATCTGGCCGGCGCTGATGTAATAGATGCCTAGCGAGCGGTCGCGGTCATTGATGTTGTAGCCGGCGCGTTCAAGTGCCAGCCCAATGCGGCGCCAAGCGCGGTCGAAACTTTCATCGACCTCGATTACACGCTTGCCATCAGCTTGGGTGACCAGTTGTGCCCGGTTGCTGCTGCTGGCCGGCGTGGTGGTCTCGGCAGGTTTGGCGGTGACGATCTTATCGGCGGCGTCCGCACTGACCCCCATGCGTACCAACAACTGCTTCAGCTTCGCTGTTTCGCGTTCTGGATCGCTGGGGCGTGGCGTCCAACGGGTGTCGCTCTTGTCGCTGGTGATATACACCTCTTCCATACGGCGATGGGCGATGTAGATTTCAGTGCCCTTGCCGTCGGCACTGCGTTCCAGGCGCATACGGTACTGGTCAGCCATGCCGCTGTTGTACGATGTCTTCATGCCGCGCTGAAGGGCTGAACGAATAGCGCCCAGCGGGAGGTTCGGGCGTTCTTCCACCCAATTGGTTTCCAACAGGCCCGCTATCGGGTTGTCGACCGTCAGTTTGAATCCCAGGTCCAGCCAATACTGGCGTGCTTGCGGCCAAACAGTGTCGACCGGAGCATTGACGACCAGCCAGCGCAGGCTGCCATCATTTTCGATGCGCGCTTTGTCGAATTGCGGCAGTACGGCGCCGGAAGCAAGGATCTGCTGGCCGGCGGCGCTGAGGGTGATGCCGGGGATGTTGTAGGTTGTGGCGGACTCGGGCGTCGCCAGGTCCGGCGGCACTTCCAACTTGCGACTTTGAATGGCGGTACGGGCCTTGGCGTACTCAGGCCCTTCGGATTTGTCATCACCGAAAATGGGCAGATTGGCGCAGCCTGCCGCCAGTGTAACCAGCGCAAGCGCTGCAGCAATAGGGGTGGTTCGAATCATGGGATCAGTAATTTCCGTTAGATCGCAATGCCGGCTTGGCGCATGGCTTCGCGCAGGGGCACTTGGGCGGCGGTCGAAAGCTTGGTCAGAGGGAGGCGGATACCGTCAGGCATCAGGCCTAATTTGCTGACAGCCCATTTGGCTGGGATTGGATTGGCTTCGATGAAAAGATGCTGGTGCAGCCCTTGCAGTTTGTCGTTGGCCACTCGTGCTGCTGCAATATCGCCTTTCAGGGCGCTGGTGCACAATTCGCTCATCAATTTTGGGGCGACATTGGCGGTTACCGAGATCACACCGTGCCCGCCCAGCAACATGAAGGCGATCGAGGTGGCGTCATCACCTGAATACAGCGCGAAGTGCTTGGGTGCACGCAGGACCAAGTTGGCTGCACGGCCAATATCGCCAGTCGCGTCTTTCAGGCCGACGATATTGGGAAGCTGGGCCAAGCGCAGTGCGGTGTCGTTGCTCATGTCCGCAACGGTGCGGCCGGGTACATTGTAAAGAATGGTGGGGATGGCCACTGCTTCGGCAATGGCCTTGTAATGCTGGTAGATACCCTCTTGCGTGGGTTTGTTGTAGTAAGGCACCACAGACAGTGTCATGTCGGCGCCGGCTTCCTTGGCCAGACGTGCGAGTTCAATAGCTTCACGAGTGGAATTGGCGCCTGTTCCTGCAATAACCTTCATGCGGCCACGGACCAGTTCAACGGTCTTGCGCACGATAGCGATGTGTTCTTCCACGTCCACTGTGGCTGATTCACCAGTGGTGCCAACCGCGACGATACCGGCTGTGCCGGCTTCGGCGTGGAACTCGACGAGCTTGGTAAGGCTCGCGAAATCGAGGCTGCCGTCCTCGAACATCGGGGTCACAAGTGCAACCAGACTACCTGTCAACATGGTGGAATTCCGTGGAGCGGGGGAAGGGAAAGCGGCGATTCTAACCGAATCAACCGAGCCGATGTAGGGACCGCTCGGACCTATTTCAGTTCCATCCGCAACGCACTTTGCTGTGAACTTATCCAAAGCCCGTCGCAAGCGTTTCTTGGCGCTTGTTCAAAGTTGCACAAGCCAGGGTGAGAGAAGGCGAAAATGGCCCGGGAAGCGGCGTTTACCGTGGCAGATAAGCATGCTTGAGGCAGTGCTATTTCGCGACGTATTGCAGCTTTTGAACAGATGTCTGACGGCGTGCAGTAACGGGGAGAGGTCTCGGTATCTGAATATCGATGTACGGTTCACGAAGGATTGTCACGCTGAGGAATCGCGCGGATGTGCATGTAAGTAAGAGCATGGCGCTGGTTGATGGCTTCGCAAGGCAAGGACAAATCAGACGCTGAGTGAAGAAAAGCGGGAGACGGTACCGAAAAGTGAAAGTCATGCGGGTGGGTAATTGTTAAGGTATGGGCAGGTTTTTCCGTGCCGATAAACAAATACAACAGAACGTAATAGACCAACCGAGTCGTGACGACGCTGTAGGGAGTTTGAGCGCCATGTTAATACCTTTTGTTTCTACACCGACAAGAGCGACACAGTATGAAGTCGCCAATACCAAGGCAGCTAGTAGCACACAGCTTGGTAATGCAAATATCGTTGCCGGCAGTGCTGTGGCACCGAAAAAAATCGAAGTGATGCATACGCCCCATACACTGGATATCGTGTCCCGGCTCAAGCAATTTTTGGGGCTGGAGCAGCCGCCATTATCGACCGCCTCATCCCGTTCATTACATACCTTGCTTGGGTTGCAACGCTATCAAATCAATGCGGCGCAACAGGCGCTGAGCAACCTTGGCTTGGCGTCAAGTACCGATGCCTTGGCGCTTGGCAGCCTGTCCAGACAATTGGATGCCACTGCGCTTCTCAAGACAGATCGGGAAGCGACGAGAACGGAAGTACGTAGAAACAAACAACTGGGTAAGGACTTAACTAATCTGATTGCGAATGCATTCAAGCGCGAAGGCATTCCCTCCAAAGAAGCACTGCGTGAAGCCAAGGCAGCATTTGCCCAGGCGCGTCTGGAAGTACTCAACAGCAAATCCTGGGAAACCATCGAGACCAAATTTGAACATGGTGGCCGCGCCTACGTCAGCACACAGATGCCAGCAAGCCAGATGAAGCTGGGTGACCGCGATATCTTCCCGAGTTGTTACGCCAGCAAGGGGGTGTGTTCCGGCTCAACGAAGGAGGCCACACATGCCGCCAATTTGTGGGCATCTGAGATACGTGGGGATGACGGACAAGTTTTACACAAGGGGGTGCGGCATGGCATCTTGTCACCATACGGCTTGTCCGACCGCCCGGTAGAGCGTCAGCAAGGGGCGTTGAATCGAGCGCGCGAAGTCGTGACGGCAGCGTTATTTTCACAGCCGGCAACGTTGCAACGGGCGCTGCAAGGTGAGGTGGTGGGCTTGCGGCTTACCTCCACGTCCCTGGTAACACCTGGGTTGGGCAGTGAAGGCAAGATGCTGCATGACCAGATTACAGCGTGGCGTACGCTTACTGACCAGCCACAACCGATGAGCCTGCAAGTACGCAATGAGGCTGGCGAGCTGTGTACCGTAAAGCTGAATTTGAAGTTGGCTGCGTTCAACTTTGGCGTCAATGAGCTCGCGCTTAAGTTCAAGCTGGGGCAAAAGCAGTCGGATGAATACAACTTGGTCGCCATGCATCAACTACTGGGTAACGACTTAAGACCCGACGCAGCGCCCGGTGGTTGGGTGGGCGAATATTTGCAGGACAATCCCCACAATCGGGATCGGGTACTGGAATTGGCGCGTCAACTTAAGACGATATGGGCGGATAAGTCGCACCATAAGGATGGGGGCGAGCCATATAAAGGCGCACAACGCGTGGCCATGCTTGCCTTTGAGATTGGTGCGGTATCGTGTTCCAACTGTAAAAGCGGCAAGGACAGGACCGGTATGTTGGATGCAGAGCTGAAGCGGGAGGCTGTAGCGCAGCATTTGGGGCGTGGCCTAAGTCAACCGGGCAGTGGTTTGAATGAAACAAATCGCACCCTGATGCAACAAGTGTTACTCCATAGCGGCAATCTGGAAATACAGGCGTACAACACCGGTGCACCGGGTAACAAAGTCATGAAAACGCTACCTGTATCGCTTCTGAATCTGTCTTATGCAAAGCGGATTGGCAACCCTGAAATTTGGATGCAAACCCAAGGCTTATCAGGCCTTGTCAAGTCTTGAAGGAATCAGAATGGACAATTTGCTACTAAGCCTATACGACGCGCTGGGGTTGGAACTCGATACAGAAGAACCTGTGCTGTGGGTGGATGAGGACTTGGCGATTTACTTTGAGGAGACGCCTCAAGGATTGGAAATGTGCTGCCCGCTGGGTGCATTGCCCGACGACGTTGCACAGTTGAAGCGGTTGCTGCAACGCAACTATGTGGACCCGGTGGTATTGGCGGCTGATGCAGACAGCACCTTGTTGCTCGCCCTACTACGCGCACCAGAGGATAGCGAGGGGGTGGATTTGTTGGCCATGCTGGAATTGCTGATCAGCTCGGCGCGTGGGTTGCGCGATGAGCTGGGTTTGTCGAATCAACACCGTGCATTGCATGACGAGGCCGGATCAACAAATCATCGGGAACTACCCAATACGCCAGGGTTGGTTGGAATGTTGGCTTGACCCCTGTAATGGTACCGATGTTTTGCGCCAAGCCGAAACGCAGTCATTAAAGATAGGCTGCGTTTCATCCGTTTTATCATGTCTTGCTGTGCACATAGACCAGCATCGGCTAACTTTGCTGGCTACGGCCCGGTGAGGGTTTTAAGCATTCAGCAAGCCGACGTGTTGGGGAAAGTCGGTAATCAAGGCATACACACCAAACTCTCGCATCAAGGTGTGTTCGTAGGCGGTATTGGCGGCGTATACCGCATTATGAAAGCCCAGCGCATTGGTTTGGCGCAGGATGTCGGGATCGACGATTTCACAGTCCCATATCAGCGTGCGCAAATTGCGGTAGGGCAGTGCTGTATGGACCAGACTATTGATGGTTGCCGGACGATGGGCACTGAGAAAGCCACACTCTACAGATAATAATTCGGCAGCTGCGAGGACGATTTCATGACGGAAGGATGTTACCAGTAGTCGATGGGTTTCTTCGTATTGGCTCAATATGGGCAGCGCCAGATTTGCGGCTGCCGGTGTTTTGATCTCAATATTCCAAAAGGTATTCGGGAAGGCTTGCAGTGCTTCTTCAAGCGTGGGAACAGTGTAGCCGCAGGTTTCAGACAACTGTTTCCTGGTCAGTGCTGCTACGGGCACGCCATCCTTCGATACCCTGTTATGAAACAATACGGCTTCATTGTCGGCGCTTACCCGGACATCGGTCTCAATGCCGGCAAAACCGAGGTGTAAAGCAGCAGAAAAAGCTTCCAACGTGTTTTCAGGACAAATGGCGTGATAGCCACGGTGAGCGAGGAGTTGCATAAGTGAAGACGCCTTTTTTGGTGCTTTTTGCTAGTTTAGGTGTGGTTGTCTCTGGATTACACCCAAGGCTTGGCCAATTGCTCTGTTGCTAGCACTTTCTGCACCGCTGGTCGCGCCAACACGCGTTGTAGCCAGGGACCGATGTGTCTGTAGTCGCGTGCTTTGGGACCCTCAAAATTGCGTGTCCATCGGCATAGCATCATAGCGTAGGGGTCAACGAGACTATATTCCGTTCCCAACAACCAGTCTTGACCATGACGGGCCAATTGGGCATCGATTTGTTCCAGCAGGGTGAGTACCTTGCGTTGGGCATGTTGTTTGATCTGGGCAACCGCCTCCCCATCGTTGGCCCACCGTTCGGGGTAAAAATAGATGATGAGTGTTTGCTGCAGCGTGGTGGACAGCCAGCTCAACCATTTATAAAAGTGGGCGCGTTCCGTGCTCCCTAACCGTGGCGCCAGATCTGCTTCAAGATGTGTATCGGCGAGGTGGAGGCAGATAGCTGCTGTTTCATACAGCACGGTATCGCCATCAACGAGAACCGGTATCAACCCATTGGGATTCAACGCCCGGTAAGCAGGTGAATTCAGCCCATCGTTGTCTTTGTCGATCTTGATCAGTTCAAACGGAACAGCCAGTTCCTCAAGCACTATATGCGGCGCCATACTGGCGGTGCTTGGGTAAAAATGGAGTTGGATCATGGTGGGAATCTGCGGTAAGAAAAAAGCCAGCCTACGCCAGCAGAGACGGCTTGGCGTAGGGAGGCTTGGGTGGATGTGGTTAAGTTAATGAAAAAGGAAACCTATCAGCAACACCAGGGCAATGGTGAGCAGAATGGCAGCTTCCATCACGTCGTCGTAACGGCTGCTGTGATCGGCACGATCACGGGTTTGGGCGCTATCAAATTCAAAGTAGGCGCTCATCGTGCTAACTCCTGTATGTTTCGGCATAAGGCAATGGATCGTGCTGTTAAGTAGCCGTCAGACTACTCAGAACCTGTTCGCCCCAACAAGCCACTTTGTTGAGGTTCGGGCAGGGTTCGAATGGGGCATGTATGTGAGATACATACCGCATCCTACTGATGCATTCACCTGCTCCAAGGCGGGTTCGCTAAGGCGTTTGACTCAGTCCCCTCAAACTGTCGGTAAAGCCCTATCCTGGTCGTGAGCCGCAGTGGCACAGTGCGAGGAATCTCATGTATGTGATGGATACATGGGGATTCCAGAGCACCGTATCTCCGCGGTTGGCGGCCTCCTGATACGGATCGTGAACAATTTTTGGGGTCTTGCTGAAAGCAAAGCCAAGTCATAACGGCTGATCGAATTTTGGACCGCTCTATTTGGCTTTGCCGGTTTTGCGGCCGAATGGTGGGGAAGTGTCCAACGTGGTTGGCATCCTCCGTGTTTTAGTGCTTGCTCTGCCTAGCCCTGCTTGATACAGCGGGTCGTAAACCCCTTGTTTCCACCGCTCAGTTTGCCCTGGTTGTTCTTCGATAGTAATGCCTAGTCGAGTCCGGCTTGGTTGGCCCTTGGCCTGCGTTGTTTTGCTCAAGCTGTCACAGTCGCTCATATACACGCTCCGCTTGGTCCATGCCGCTTTGTCCGCTTCGCTGCTTTTGCTGCGTAGCAGTCTTAGCACGCTGGGAATATAGCCGTCGGTACAAGCTCTTCGCTTGGGGGCGGCGGCTCGCGCTGATTTCAAGGCGAGCGCGTTAATTTCATAAGCCCATTTGTTAGCGTTGTTATTGAGTTGATTCATGTTTTTCTCCGGTGTTATTCGATTGGGGCTGAGTCAGTTTGTGCACCGTCTAGGCCCCTGATCACGGCTGCGCAGCAAGTCCGTAAACAGGTTCTGAGAACCTGTTTAATGCCTACTATGCGTCAGCGCTACGGCGTTGAAGGCGCCGTCGGAATGCTCATTTAAAACTTAGTGACTACCGCCTCCTCTCCCGCTTTCGCCTTGCTCGCGAGACTCGGTGAGATGTGTGCTTACCCGTGGTGACTGGCACCCTCAATGGCTTTGTGAACGACGAGGGAAAAGCAGGCAGCGAAGGTGTTTTTGTGTGGCATTTCCCATGCGTGACAGCCAAGTTCGACGGGCTGGCATTGGCATGGATTCCAATTGCAGCTGTGCATCGCTTAGCGCTTCAATCAGTACCAAGCTGTTAGCTTGGGTGCGGTAATGCTCGTCGGTTAGCAAAATGACATCGGCACTATTGTTTTCCATCGGCACTATTGTTTTCAGTAACCCAGGCATTTCCTTTTTGACAGGTAATGTAGAGGCAATCTTTGCTTTGCAGCGTGTGTAGCTGATTGCGCTGGAGAGTATGTTCGTATTTAATGAAATGCTTATGATACATTTTGTCGTTCCTCTTCGCTTAGTTTGAAACGTGCAGCATTCTGGGAGCGGGACGTGGAAACACACAATCGATGCTTTTTCATCCAATGATTGAATTTGACTCACTTGTTTCTTCACCAGGTAAATTGCCGTCCTTGCCTGCGCTACGCGCGTTTGAGGCGGCGGCACGGTTGGGCTCGGGTGCGCGTGCCGCGCAAGAGCTATTTGTTACGCCAGGGGCGATTAGCCACCAGATAAAGGCGTTGGAAATCCAACTCGGTTATCCATTGTTTGTGCGTGAGGGGCGAAGGCTTGCGTTGACGCCGGAGGGAAAGCGGCTGGCCACCTGCCTAAACCGTCTCTTGGTGGGCGTGGGGCAGGAGCTGGCCGAAATCAAGCGCGAGCACGAGCGGCCACGTCTTACGCTGACGGCGTTGCCATCCTTTTCAGCACGTTGGTTGACACCCAGGCTGGGAAGATTTATTCAGAGCCATCCTGAAGTTGAGCTTTGGGTTCAGCCATCGACTACGCTGGAGAAGCTAGGGGGCCCAAGCGGTATTGATTTGGCGATTCGGATGGGGAGGGGTAACTGGCCGGGCTTACATGCCGAGCACTTTTTTGATGAGGATTTTCTCGTGGTTGCCAGCCCTCATTTGCCTGGGGGATTGCCGTCAGATCCTAGCGAGCTTGCGGGTAGGAACTTGTTGCGATCAGCGGGAGAACCGTGGCGACCTTGGTTTAAGCGGGCAGGTCTTGATTGGCTTGAACCCAATCAAGGATTGATCTTCACGGATTCGGGCCTGATGGTGCAGGCGGTGGTTGAAGGGCAGGGCATCGGTCTCGCCCGGCGTGCACTTATACAGAACGATTTGGCAGCAGGCCGGTTGGTGCAGCTGTTTAAGTTAACACTGCCGTCGGACTGGTCCTATTGGTTGGTGACAGCCAGCCCCTCACCGCATCGCTTGGTGCTGCAGATGTTTATTGATTGGTTGAAGACCGAGATCGTTCCAGTTACAGAGAATGAAAGTTAAACCTTTGTCTTGTTTCGTTGCCTTACGTTTTTGACTATGGAAATAGGCAGATGCCGTGTTTTGTCCGTTGTGCCGTATTGTTTGCATTGTTGATAAGCCATGTTACCTATGCAGATGAACGCCCCCGAGTGGCATTGGTGCTGGGCGGGGGAGGCGCGCGTGGGTTGGCCCATATCGGGGTGCTGAAGGTATTGGAAGAAGCGCGTATTCCCGTCGATTGCGTTGTGGGAACCAGTATGGGCGCCTTGGTTGGCGGTTTCTATGCTTCAGGTAAGCGGGCAGACGAAGTTGAGAAGGCGGTTGAAACAATCAACTGGGACGATGTATTGAATGATCGGCCCAACCGGGAGC
>NZ_PDZH01000080.1 GCF_002735695.1 Chitinimonas sp. BJB300 | reverse complement strand
ATTTCGATCGCCTGGGAGTTCCAAGACTCGCCTAACCTCAACTTCTCGAACCGCCCGGTGCGGACCCGCATGCCGGGTGGTGTGGCAGGGGTCAGCCAGGTAATCTAGCCGCCCCTATGCCGATTAGGCGGTAGAAGATGATGTTAAATGGTGATGCCGTTCAAGCTGTTTGTGCTGAGCGGGCTTCGGCGGGGCGTGTAATCATTACCAAGACAATGGCACTGACAATGCATAGGGTGAGGACCGCGCCCAGCCAGAATAGTGAAAGCGGGGGGCTGCCTATCCATTGCCCTGTTGCCAGCGTACCCATGGCTACCAACGTTAATCGAGCGTACTCCATCCAGATAAAGGGGCGCCATCCTTCAAGCATGCCGCCAAGTAGCCAGAGCGATCCCACGACAAATACGGCATACAACGCAATATCGACACTGCTCAAGCTTGGTTGAATCGCCAGAAAATGCACCCCCAGTAGAAACAGTACTGAAAATTGTGCCAAGCCATAGGAGGCAAGCCAACGGGGTATGGGTGGATCGTATTTATGGAATTGGGTGATGTCATAGGCAGACTTGGGCGCTTTGGCGATGGCAGCAGCAGGCCGCCAGCCCGGGTGCATCAACCAGACTTTGAGCCGGTCTTTCCAATTATCTGCCAATCGGCAATCGCGCCATAAGTCGGTATACACATGCAAGTTGGCGCGAAGTGGGTTCCAACTCTTCAACTGGCCACGAATGCCGTAGATAATTTCTTCATTAGGCCGTTCGTTTACAAAGCTGCCGAACAGATGGTCCCACAGCATCAGCATGCCGCCATAGTTGCGATCGAGGCAGTAGTCGTTCTGGCCATGGTGAACGCGGTGGTTTGCCGGCGAGGCAAACCATCGGTCGAACCAGCCCAGGCTGCCGATATGTTGCGTGTGAATCCAGTATTGGTAAAGCAGATTGGTCAACCCGACGATTACGAATACCAGCGGCGGAACACCGATGATCGCCATGGGTAGGTAGAACAGCCAGCTGAGCAGAAAACCGGTGCTGGTCTGACGCAGAGCGGTAGTGAGGTTGTATTCCTCGCTGCTGTGATGCACGACATGGGCTGCCCACAGGATATTCACTTCATGCCCCATGCGATGCAGCCAGTAATAGCAGAAATCGTAAAGCAGCAGTGCAAATGCCCATACCCACCAGGCATTGCTGGGCAGGTCGAACAATGCGAGGTGGTGAAAGGCCAGGCTATAGATACCGATGCTGACTACCTTGGTGAAAAGCTCCACCACCTGGCTCATTACGCCCAGGCCAATGCTGGAAACGGTATCGGTTTGTGTATAGGTATTGGCATGCCGCCGCCAGCCGACCCATAGCTCAAGCAGAATCAGGATAATAAATATGGGAGCGGCGTAAACGATGGGATTCAGCATGGTGCGAACAAGAACATAGAGTAATGGCTCCATGGTACTCGGCTGACAATCGGATAGCTTGTTGCAGCGCGCCAAGTTGCTTGTTCTGTTGCGTCAGGCTTTGGATTTGGACTTCAGCTGAATGGCGTTTGGCGTAGGTGATATTCTTGTGGTGAGCAACCGTACCAGTCACGGAAAGCATGGCTAAAGGAGCTTTGTTCGGCAAAGCCCAGCAGTAAGGCGACATCAACCAAGTTCAGATTGGGCTCGCGTAGATATCTTTCAGCCAAATCACGCCGTAGACCCTCCATCAGGTACGTAAAGCTACAACCTTCTTCTGAGAGCCTACGTTGCAAGGTACGTGCCGAGATATTAAGTCGCATTGCCACGGACGACAGCTGGGCCTCTCTCAGGGGCAGGAGTTCGCTAAGCAGCATGCGCACGCGTTGTTGCAACGATAAACCGGCGAATGCCCGGTCGAGCTGGGCTTCCGCCTCCTTAAGCATGGCGAGATGCAAATGAGGATCGGCATCGCGCACCCGCAGATCAAGCAGGGCAGAAGAAAAAATCACGCTGTTGGCCGGCATGTTGAACACAACCGGGCAGCCAAATAATTCAGTGTAAGGGGTGGTGTCGACAGGTTGACGGTGCCGGAACTCTACCCGCAGGGGTGCGGCGTCACTGCCGCATATCCAACGCCCGAAGCTGACCCAGCCTGCTAATACGGCATCGTCCAAGCCAATGCAGCTGGGCACGCTGGCTGGTAATGCTGCCTCCCCAAGCCGTGTTTCGTTGCCACTTTTTTCTATGACTGTTTCACCAGTCCCGGTATCAAATACCAAACGCCCAAAACGTGGAATCAAATCTATGGCGTCACGTAGCGTGGCGCAGGTCATGGTGGCGTAACCCAGGCCGCTATAGCTGGCCGGCCTGACTGCTTGGCCAAACGCCAAGCCGATATGCGGTTTGCCGGTCAGCTTTGCTGCGGCGTCAAATAATTGGATGAGTGCTGGTATGGGTAGTCTGGTCAGTGGGTCAGCCAAATCTGTTTCCCTTAGGTCTCCAGCCGTTTGCAATAGTGTTGATCGATCTACGCCCAACCGGCTTGCTACTTCTAGCAGGGTCAGTACATAGGCAACGCTGGTGGTACCGGAGGGTTGGGGCATACGACAGCAAGGATGGGAGGATGGGGGATTATATCGAGCCCATCCTGCATTCCATGTATTGGCTTGAGGTGATGCTTCCATTGAGAAAGTGCGCAATACAAAAAAGGACAGCCCAATGGACTGCCCCTTTTTTAATTTGCGGCAACGCGTAAAACTGAAACGGCTGTTTTAGCGCTTTGCTTTAATCTGGCGTGGATTAAGGCCATCGCTTAGGGTGATGAGCCATTCGCCACCGCTGCTCAAACGGCTGACATCAACGTCGGCTTGCCCGCCCTGAAGCTGAATGCCCAACAAGGTCTTTTCACTGCCCTGGTGAACGAGGGTCAGATAACGGAAGCGGCTGTCATCCCATTTAAGTTGCAGCTTGCCGCCGTTTTCATGCCAGGTCAGCTTCAACCCAACTTTATTTCCCACAACTTGTGCGGCAGTGCGAGGCTTGGTTGGTGTCAGTACCTTTCCTGCCTTCAATACTTCGATGCTCACCACATCAGAAGCCGGCTTGGCGAGTTTCAAGTTGAAGTGCGATAGCGAGTCACCGGCATCTGCCACCTCAATTGGATTGAAGTTGGTCAGCAGCTGACTGCCATCTTTTAGGTACACCTTGAGCTGATAGCTGCCTGTGTACTGCTCTGGTGAGCCGGTACTGCCACCAACGGGCTGTAGCGTTGCGCCATTGGCGTCGATCTGCCCAGAAATTTCCAGCAGTTCTACCGGGTTCGAAAAACCTCGCACAGGTGCAGTAACAGGATACTGCCAACTTTCTAGACGCTCTTGGATTTTTGAGTAGGAATAGTCGGAGAACCAATTGCCGCTACAGTAGCTCATGACATCTTTTTTATCCGTAGGAGGAATGATGCTGTCAGCTACGTTGTCGTAAATTGCGGTGGTCCCCAGGCTACCGTCGGAATAGGGAAAGTTACGATCTGGGTCACCTGCGCCACCACATGGGGCATGTGGGCGACCGAAATTGTGGCCAAGCTCATGAACCATCGTGGATAGATCAGGATCTTTGCGAGCATCTAGGCCAATTGATGAACGTCCGCTACCGTCGCCATTGCCTTGGGGTACGTAACCCAAACCCGCCGTTCCGCCATTGAAGTTGGGATCAGGAACCAAACCATAATAGTGTTTTTGATTGGCTTCTGTGTTACGTAGCTGGTTAAGTTCCGCTAACGCGTCGCCCCACTTTTTGGAGCTTAATACCTCTTTGCCATCTTCGATTATTTTGTCGTTCCTAACATAGTCAACTGTCGTTAGGAAGTAAGGAGCACGCTGTTCCACAAAAATATTGGTTTCTGCAATGGGCAGCTGCTTACCAAGCAATGTACGTACAGCGGCCAAATCATGCATTTGTGCGGTTTGGTTGCCTTCTCTAATAGTAAAGGGGACCAACAACAACCGTAGGTTGGTTGGCTTACCTACGACTGGGCGTGTGTTTAGGCTAGCCCCGTTGGTTGTTTGCTTTGTTGGGTCGACCTCAACTTGCAGGTTCAGATTTTCACGTATCCAGCTAGCAGGTAGCTTGACATTGAACGTCTGGTCCAATGCGCTGGCCTGCGGTACAGCAGAGAGTTTGGTTGGTCCTGTCAGTTGCACTGTACCCAATACAGTACTTCCCGCACTGGCGATGACTTGTACTGCCGGACTCGCCATACCCTCTTTGCCGGCGACATAAACACGAAGCAATGCAGCTTTGCCTGGTACCAGGCGCTGGTATCTATCACCTGGGGCTTGCAAATAAGTTTGCGCCACTTCTACGCGGGTAATGGAAACAGTAGGTTTGCCTGGTGTTGGCACGGTGGTGTCGGTGAGGACGCCGACCTTTACATTGGGCTGGTATTTGCTGTGTAGTACAACTTCTCCTCCCCCCACGGGCAGGACGAAACGAATTGAATCGTTGTCTTGCAGTAGTATGGTCACCGGGACTTTGTTGACGGTGACGCCGGTGACTTCTTTCAAATTACTGCCCGTAACAGTAATCAGGTCGCCGGCTTTACCCGACCGGGGTTGAATATCTTTGACGACGACTTCCGGCGCAATGGTGAAGTTGACGGAGGTTTTGTGCTTCTGGCCATTAGCATGAGTTAGCTCAACGACGCCTGTAGTTGCACCAACCGGTACGGTGACTGTCAAGCGTGTAGCGCTGATGGCTGTTGGCTTTACTGTCGTAGCGCTACCAACGGGACTGAAAGCGACTTCAGCGATCTCGTCAAGGTTGTTGCCCTCGATATCAACGATACTACCTACAAAACCAGCGGTAGGATTGAAACTTGTTACTGTAGGGGCTATGTCAACCGTCAAGGGGGTGGCAATGGTGAATATTGAATTGGTGCCATAGCTCAAACTCAAAGTACCAGACCGGTCTTTGTCCGTAATCTGGAAAACAAGGCTGTCGGCATTTTTCTTCAGCACCGTTACCGCTTGGCCATTCAATAGCACATCTTTAACCGTATCAAGATTGCTACCAGAGATAGTGACAATGTGGCCAACTTTCGCCGTTAGCGGGTCGATTTTGGTAACGATAGGTGCACCTAGAATGGTAACCGTTTGATCCGACTGAATTACAGCGCCAGTAGCATGTAGTTGTACAGGCCCTGACTTGGCTCCCGCCGGTATCTCGACTGTAAGCTGTGTGTTGGAAACCAAGGAAAATTTGACTTCAGCGCCACCCACCAAGATGTGATTGACAGTCTGCATCTCCACACCTTCGATGGTTAGCTTACCGCCTACCTCGACATCAAGTGGTTTGATGGAATGAATGGTAAGGATTGATGCTGGGGGGGCGGGGGTAGTCGGTATCGGGGTGGTGGGCGTCGGTGTGGTAGGTGTTGGGTTGGTCGTCGTGGGAGGAGTGGTCGACGTCGAACTATCATTTCCGCCACCGCCGCCACCGCAGGCGGTTAAGCTCAATAGCAGACATATCAGCAGGGGATTACGCGCTTGAAGCAAGGAATACATTATAAATCCAAAGGGTTGATTGCTATTGTCGTGGCGTTTTCGAAAGGCCGCGAGAATAACAAATACCTTTGTCATCTTGCAATGCGTATGTCATCAATGAAACGTATTGCATTGATAAGCGTATTTAATAAATATTTATTAAAAACAAAAAGTTAGTAATTTCTAAATGGTTGAATATAGAGGGTGAGTTAGGGAATACCTACCCAAAAGGGACTGAATCTTGGGCAGAAAGTATTGAAACCCTACTTGCGCTTAAATTGACGTTATCCGTCACTATTGGCCGCATCTTGTATGGGCGTGTCTTGCGACCTTTTGGCCGTAACTAGGCCAAATCAGGGTCAGGACGCTTATACAGAAAGTGGGTAATTTGTTGTGAGTAGCGTCGTTGTAGCGTCAGCTGGGTACTTGTAGCTGTTGAAGCGCCGGCCAGATGTTATCAAGTAATTGAGGTTGCGCAGCGGGTATGGGATGGAGCTGATCTGCTTGAAAAAGGGCTGGCTTGTCGGCGATGCCTTCCAGCAGGAAGGGGGGCGGCGGCAGTTTGTATTGGCGTGCCAATTCGCCATACATGGCTGCGAACTTTGTGGTGTAAGGGCCCCCAAAGTTGGGGGGTAGCTGGACGCCGATGAGTGCAACACGGGCGCCGATTGCTTGGCTTTGCTCGATCATGGCGGCGAGGTTTTTACGTGCGGCATCGACCGGTAGGCCACGCAAGCCATCGTTCGCGCCGAGTTCCAGCAGTACTATGGTGGGCTTATGTTGCTTGAGCGTGGCGCCCAGCCGGGTCAGGCCGCCCGCCGTGGTTTCACCTGACTGGCTGGCATTGACGACGCGCCAGTTGTTGCCCAGCCTGTTTTGCAACAAGTTGGGCCATGCTTGGCGCAGTGTCATGCCATAGCCGGCCGATAGGCTGTCGCCAAATACTAATAATGTTTTGCTTTCAGCTGCCAGGGCAGCCGGGCTGAACAATCCAACCACTACACTCAAGAATAAAACGATGCGAGCCACGCCGGATTTCCTTATAGAAGGTTCTAGTACTGATCAGTTACCGATTCTGCTGGCACAAGGGCTAGGCAAGCAAGTGGGCTTTGGTCACGAAACCTTGACGATTCTTGAACAAGTCAATTTCAGTTTAGTTGCCGGTAGCAGCCTTGCGATAGTGGGTGCTTCGGGTTCGGGTAAATCCACCTTGCTGGGGTTGCTTGCTGGTCTGGATACGCCATCACAGGGGCAGGTTAGTTTGCTTGGGCAGTCTTTGAATACATTGGATGAAGATGGCCGCGCCCGACTACGTGCGGCGCATGTCGGTTTTGTATTCCAGAGTTTTCAACTGTTGCCATCATTGTCGGCGCTCGACAATGTGGCATTGCCGCTGGAATTGAATGGCCGCAAGGATGCCCAACGAGAGGCGGCCGCTTTGCTCGAAAGAGTGGGGTTGGGGGAACGCATTCATCATCGGCCCAAGGAGTTGTCAGGCGGCGAGCAGCAGCGCGTGGCGTTGGCAAGGGCTTTTGTCACCCGTCCCAAACTGTTGTTTGCAGATGAGCCAACGGGCAATCTGGATACCCAGACGGGTGAAAGAATCATCGACCTGTTGTTTAGCTTGAATGTGGAAGTGGGTACAACGCTGGTGCTGGTAACCCACGATGAAAGATTGGCAGCGCGTTGCGGGAGCCGCTTGCGGCTGGCTGGCGGTAAGGTTATCGAGCGGGAGCTGTTGCCATGAGCGGTTGGGGGCTGGCTTGGCGCTGGTTTAAACGTGACTTGGCTGCGGGTGAACTGACGGTGATGGCCGTGGCGCTGGTAGTGGCGATTGCCGCGATGAGTAGCGTCGGTTTTTTTACTGATCGAGTACGCCAAGCCTTGCAAACCGAGGCAAACCAGCTATTAGCGGCTGACTTGGTGCTCAATGGCGACCAGCCTATTGCGGATGCCTTGCGGAAGGAAGCTGATCGCCGCGGCTTGCAACGGGCCGCAACCGCTACCTTTCCGAGCATGGCCCAAACGCACATCGGGGCACAGTTGATCACAGCCAAGGCTGTATCCAGTACTTATCCTTTGCGTGGTGACCTTCGTGTTTGGCGTGGGGAACATGAAGTCGTGGTGAATGATCCACCCAAGCCCGGCACGGCGTGGGCTGATCGAAGACTCTTTGATGCATTGGGTCTGAAGCAGGGCGACCAGTTGATGCTGGGCAGCAAAACCCTGCAACTTACTGCTGTCTTGGCGCGAGAGCCTGATGGCGCGATGGACCTGTATAACTTTATTCCCCGATTGATGTTCAATGAGGCAGACCTGCCGGCGACGGGCCTGATTCAACCGGGTAGTCGGGTGCGTTATCGCTTGTTATTGGCAGGCGCGCCGGAGGCAGTTTCGCTGATGCGTGACTGGCTTGTGCCGCAAATCAAGCGCGGCCAGCGACTGGAAAACGTGCGCGAGGCTCGGCCAGAGATCAATGCTTCGTTGAATCGGTCCGAACGTTTTCTGCGCTTGTCCGCTTTGGTCAGCGTATTCATGGCTGCTGCCGCTATTGCGTTGGCTGCCCGGCGCTATGTCGAGCGCCATCTGGATGCCGTTGCGTTGTTACGCACCTTGGGGCGGAGTCAGCGCGACATCATCGGCCTGTTCATGCGGCAGTATGCCTTGTTGGCGTTGGGCTCGGTGGTGGTGGGGATTCTATTTGGCTGGTTGGTCCAGTTTGCGTTGGCGGCGACACTGGCGGGTTTGTTTGGCGCCAAGCTGCCTGCGGCTGGTCCGCTGCCAGCTTTGGCCGGCGGGGGTGTCGGCCTGACATTGCTGCTGGGCTTCTGCCTGCCGCCGCTTTTGCGTTTGCGTGGCGTATCGCCCCTTAGAGTGTTGCGACGTGATGCTACCCCCCCGGGTAATGCGCCATTTGTCATGCTGTTGGGCGTCGCCAGTCTGGCGGGCCTGATTGCCTGGCAGGCGGGTGATGCAATGTTGGCTGGCGTTGCGTTGGGAGGGTTTGCTGGCACAGTAGGGTTGGCCGCTATGGCAGCGTGGGGCTTGGTTTGGTTGTCACCCAGGTTGCCTTTACCTGCCAATGTCGGTTGGCGTTTTGGATTGGCGAATGTAGCGCGCCGGCGTGGGCTTAGTGTGGCGCAGATTGTTGCGTTGTCGCTGGGAATGATGGCCCTGATGTTGTTGACGGTGGTTCGGAATGATCTTTTGACTGCCTGGGATCGATCTATTCCACCGGATGCGCCAAACCGATTCGCCATCAATATCCAACCCGATCAACGTACGGCGATTTCAACCAGCTTTCGGGAGGCCGGGTTGTCGCCACCGACATTCGAACCCATGGTGCGTGCCCGCTTGAATGCGATTGCGGGTAAGCCGGTTCGGCCTGAAACCTACAAGGACGAACAGCAACGGCGTCAGGTCGAACGTGAGTTCAACCTGTCCTGGGGCGAAGATCTGCGTCCGGATAATCGAATCACGGCTGGTAAGCCGCTTGATGACAGCCAGCCAGGTTGGTCGCTGGAGGAGGGGATGGCCAAACGCCTGGAAGTAAAGGTGGGGGAAACGCTGGCGTTTGATATTGCAGGGACTTTGTTTATCGCACCGGTTGTGAATATACGTAAGGTCGATTGGGATTCGTTTCGGGTCAATTTCTTTGTCGTTGGCAGCCGTGTGATGCTGGAGAACCAGCCAGCCAGTTACATCAGCAGCTTCCATCTGCCCGCTGACAAATCAGGGTTCAGCACCGCGTTGGCGCGCCAGTTTACAAACCTGACCGTGATTGATGTGTCGGCGATCCTGGCAGAAGTGCGCAGCGTATTGGACCGCGTATTGGCTGCTATCGAAGTGGTTTTTGCTTTCAGCCTGTTGGCTGGAGGCGCGGTGCTATATGCCGCGACGCTGGCTACCCACGATGAGCGCAAACATGAAGCCGCGATACTGCGGACGCTGGGCGCGAGCAGGAAAATGGTAAAACAGGCAGCGAGTGCTGAACTGCTGCTGGTCGGCGGATTGGCGGGGTTTCTGGCGGCAATTGCTGCACTGATTATTGGCCTCGTGGCATCGATACAGCTGTTCGATATGCCTGCTTCTATCAGTTGGTGGCTACTGCCCGTGGGAGTGCTCCTAGGCGCCATGGCCGCGCGATTGGCAGCTTCACCCTTGCTGAATCGCCTGTTGAATACGCCCCCATTGCGTGCATTGCGTTGAAAAATACAGGTGGGATGACGGTCGAAAATAAATTATCGGAACTTTTTTTTGACCTTGCGCTCAATGGATAGGAGAATAAGCAACTTCTTATTGATATCCAGGGGAGGATCCTCCCCTGGATAATGCCAGCCGGACTGCGCTGATTAGCTTGTGAACGTGGCGGGAGTGTTGGCAGTGGTGTGATGTGTTTTACGTGAGTGACGTGGCTGGCGGTGCAGGTCGAAGTGGATTTCCTGCAGGCCGGTGGCATCTATAAGGTTGCCTCTGCGCTGGAAGCCATGTTTGTGCATGACTTGCTGCGAAGCAAGGTTTTGAGGGTAGACGGTGGCGACAATGCGTTGGAGTGAACTATGGGTCCAAGCCCATTCAACCATGGCATTCAGTATTTCTGTGGCATACCCTTTACCCCAGCTTGAGGGTGAAAAGACGAAAAGGATCTCTGCCTCGTCGTGGGCTTGTGCGTGTTGGCTGTGAATCAAGCCAGCCCACCCAATGATGGCGTCGCTGTTTCGTTCTACCACCGCATGAATGCCAAAGCCCCAGCGGTCGATATCAACATTGACTTGGTTGATGCGGTCTGCGGTTTCTTTACGGTTTAGCGTGCGCCCATCATCTACCCACCGTACGACCAGTGGGTTGCTGGTTAAGGTGTGAAACGCATCGAGATTTTTGTCGTTCCAGCGTTGTAGGCATAGGCGTTGTGTCTTGATGTAATGCAGCATTGAGGTCTCTTCGTGATTGCGCTGGCCGTGCTTGCGGTTGCTGTTTGGCTATGCTTTGCCCGGTACGGATACAAATGGCGCTTTTTAAGCGCTCTTGGGTGGCTTGAAATGTTGAGGAAGTACGATGGTTTGTCGTATTGATGACAAATTGGGATCGCTTCTTAGATAGCGGGTGCAAGGCGCAACGGCGTTGGTTTTTTAGAAACTGTCCTTAGGTGGGGGAGCCGAGGCGCATGAGCCTTGCACCGCCATTGTTAATGGGTGCAGCAGCTTGTAAGAACCCGCTCAAAGTCTGTCGCTGACGACCCGGAGTGTGGCCAAGCGCAGCGCATAAATCGGAATGTATTTTTTGGACATGAGGATTTTTTGAGCTGTGCATGCGCGCCACTTGTGGGCACGCAGTAAGGCATATGAACTGGTTCTAAGCTGTCTTTTGGTGTTCTTTTTGATTTAGTTGAATACCGCCACTTGAATGTGGATTTTTCTAATATACGTATGCGGCTAGCGTTTTACCTTGCGAATAAATGGCCTGGCAAGCCTTTGTGCGCTTGAATGGCGTGCGTAGGCAGACCCACGCGATAATAAACCCGGGTTAAGGTACGAAAGGAATCTACTTCGTATATGTGTTAAGACATTGATTATTTTAGATTTAAATATGAAAAACGGCCAGCTATCGCTGGCCGTTTGCATTGGTGCTAGCCGCCTACAGTTTTGTGAAGAATCGTTCCATTGCTTCATAGGTATCGAAGCGATTTTCTTGGTTGGCAGACCCATGGCCTTTGGTCTGCTCGACGTGTTGACCCCGTGTTTTTCAGTGTCTGTATGCGGCGATACTAACGCAAGGGTACTTGCCCAGGGTGGCATCAATAGTAGCGCTGAGATCTTATCGGCATGAAATACTGGCCATCTTGTTGCTCATTTAGGCAAGGCGTCACAACAGCCGGCTTGTCCCCTTACAATGGTGCCCTACCTACTCACTTGTGTTTTCCTTTATGGCCGCTAATAACCCTGTTCTTGATTTCGCACTAAGTTGCCCGAAGGCTGAATTACACATGCATATTGAAGGCTCGCTTGAGCCTGAGCTGGCATTTGCCTTGGCCCGGCGTAATGGCATCGCGTTTCCGTATGCTGATACCGAAGCACTGCGTGCAGCCTACAACTTTGGTGATCTGCAGTCCTTTCTCGACCTTTACTATGCTTGCGCCGATGTGCTGCGGACCGAGGCAGACTTTCGCGACTTGATGCTGGCTTATCTTGTTCGCGCCCATGCTGACGGTATTGTCCATACCGAGATTTTCTTCGACCCGCAAACCCATACCGCACGTGGCATTGCGTTCGAAACTGTATTGAATGGCCTGGAAGCTGGCGCGGCAGAGGGGTTGGCTCGATTTGGCATCAGCAGTGAGCTGATCGTCTGCTTTTTACGCCATTTGAGTGAGGAGGATGGTTTTGCCACTTTGGCGCAGGTTGAACCATTTATTGACCGCATCCACGGTTTTGGCTTGGATTCAAGCGAGCAGGGACACCCACCCGCCAAGTTTGAGCGGCTGTTTGCCCGATGCCGAGCACTGGGTAGACCTGTGGTGGCACATGCAGGAGAAGAAGGGCCGCCTGCTTATATATATGAAGCATTGGATTTGCTCAAAGTCAGCCGTATCGACCATGGAGTACGTGCCAGCGAGGACCCTGCGCTGATGCAAAGGCTGGCACAGGAGCAGATGCCACTTACTGTTTGCCCATTGTCGAATGTCAGGCTGTGTGTATTCGAGCAGATGGAATTACACACGCTGCCCAAGTTGATTGAAGCGGGGGTGAAAGTCACATTGAACAGTGACGACCCAGCCTATTTTGGTGGCTACCTCGGCGATAATATCCGTGCGGTGCAAGCTGCTTTTAACTGGGATGCGCAAACCTGGTACAAGCTGGCGCGTAATAGCCTGGAAGCGAGCTTTGCATCGGCAGCGAAGAAGTCGGACTGGATTGCTCGGCTGGATGCGCAATTTGCATTGGTGCCGGTTTAATGATCAGTTGAATACAACAGATAGCGTATGTCGTCTGCTTTATTGCATTCATTAAAATGGCGCGTTTGAGACGCGCCATTCTGTGGGTGTTTAATTTGGCATTTCTGCGCTTAAGAATCTGTTTACGATCTATTGCGAGCAGCTGTCAGCAGGGTGAAGCGCAGCGCAGAAACCGGAATGTACTTTTGTACATGAGGCTGCGAACTTCTTGGTGCGAAGCACCGTAGCAGTTCGGCGTCCTCCTTGCGGGGGCTTTCGAGCAGCACATGAACCCTGATCACGGCTGCGCAGCAAGATCGTAAACAGGTTCTAAGGCGGCTTCGGCATAGTTGGTGGCATAGGCATTTTCCACGCCCGGCAGCATCTCGACGATGCTGAAGTAGCGATCCCAGAACGGCGTTTCACGTAGCGCCTCTACCACCAATTCGTATGATACTCACATTTGCTGTGCTACTTACGACACGCCCAGTTACTTAACCAGCGGGTATTACGTGGTGATTGTCTCCTTAGCGAGTCAACTATTTGATCCATTCCCAGTTCTACTTGTTGAATGTAAATAAAACTAGTTATCATTTAGAAATGTACTACAGTGCGCTGTGCCTTGCTTGGCGTGCTCTTCAGGTTTTCCCGTTTAGCAACCAAAGCAAATGATGGCGCTTCGCCCGTGCCGTAAGCGGTGCGATTGCTTGGCGGCTACGCGAAATATTCACCACAGCTGGATATCGGGTGTGTATTGATTTGTGACCTGTGGTTAAACATTTCTTCTCTTTGATTTCAAAGATTTATTCCCATGCGCGTAAAACTTTTGGTGGTGTCGGTTGTTGTGGCTTTGGGTGCGACAGCGTGTGGCGGTGATGACAGCGGTAGTGGCGTAGGCACCACTGCTGGCACAGTCTCGCAGCAATATCTAGACCGCTTGTGTATCGATACCAATCAGAACTTGGCTTGTGACGATGGCGAGCTGAGTCGCGATATAGCCGCTGGGGTCGCCGTGCGCGAGGCGTCGCTTACTCCATTACCCGGACAGCGTTTGGTGTTGGAGCGACTGGGACAGCATGATGGCAGCCGCAGCGCAGTATGGATGTCGGAATTGGGTGATAGCCAAGTCAACGGCTTGTCGACGTTGTTGGCTGTCGCCGTTGCAAGTGGTCAAGCTGAAGACGCACAGTCCGCCCGTATGCTATTGATGCAACGGCTGGGTAAGCTGGATGACACGCTAGCCGATTCGCTGACCAAAACCTACCTGCGCTACCAGCAGCAATATGGCAGCAGCGCCTTGGTGCTGGGGGGTATCTCCCAGCGGATGCTGGAACAGCGTGTTGCCAGCCCAGTGGTCACCACGGCGCATCTTGTTCCGCTTGCCGCTCCATTGCAGGAACAGCCGTGGTTGGCAAGCACTCAGGATGACACCGCCGAAGTGATGGTGGCGGCCACGGACGTAACGGTGCTGGGGAATGCGGGGCGCAACCGCTTGTTCGTATTGCGGCCAAACAACCGTGTCAGCGAAATTGAATTCGAGAACAACCCGCTGGCAGAGGGCGACAGTCTACCGAATGCCAATGTAAGCCCGGTGCCTCAAGCTCAACCCATTGTCCGTGCGATGCGGGTAGATGTTGTGTCTGCTGCAAGCGGCGGTGGGGGTGGAGGTGGGGGTACACGCCCACCGCGCCCAGTACCGCCTACCGTACCGCCCACAACAGGGGGTGGTGATAATGGCAGCGGGGTGCCACCGGTGGTGGATACCAAGCCTAAGAACAAACTGACGCAGCTTACTTTGCGTGCAGACGGCAAGGCTGCCTTTGTCTTATTCACAGGGGTGACTGGCAAGGCCGTTAGCCAATCCGGCTGTGGAAATTTCCCGCAGAACACCGGTGTTTTCCGCGTTGATATTTCTGATCAGGGCAAGGCCAATGTGGTCCAACCCCTTTATAGCCTGCCAGCTTGTACGCATTCGGGCTTTACCCTGCTTGCGGCCGATCAGGCTGGTCAATATGTCGTGGCGTTGAGCGAGCCAGACCAGGAGCTTTATCTGTTTGATGGCAGCGATATGTGCCTGCAACGTCGCATCAAGGTTGATTGGGTGCCACAGCAGATAGCGGTATCGCCGGGTGGCCGTTATATCGCGCTGGGACGTGAAGGTACTTTGGCCTTGTTCGAGTTGAGCACAGGTAATCGTGTGGCGGAGATAACCGGCGGGTGGTCCGCTCTCAGCGGTATGCGCTTTGCAGGTGCGAATCGCTTGGTTATCGCCAGTGGCAGCACGGTGCATGTGTTGAATCTGAATAACCCTGCTAAGCCGCTGGCCAGCAAGGTCCTGCCGCAGTCGGCAGAGATTCGAGCGCTGGATATCGCCAGCGATGGCCAGACCATGGCGCTGGCGTTGGCCGATAACCGCGTTCGCCTGCTTGAACTCAACAGTGGCCAGTTGCTGAAAGAACAGGTTACTCGTGGCAAGGCCGACATGGTGGCCTTGCAGCCAACACGATTGATGTATGGCAGCCGCCAGATTCGCGATAAAGACAAGGTGCTCGACAACACGTTCGGCACGGTGCCACTGGCCTATTCCTTTCCTCAGCCTCAATTCTGACCTGCAAAGAGCCCAGCAATCATGAAATCACTCATATTCGCTCTCACGCTACTGGCGGGTTTGCCCGCCTATGCATTCAAGGCTGGCGACCCGGTGGATGCGGTCTCATTGGCCAAGCTTGATATTGATGGCGGCAAGGTGGTCGTGCTCGACTTCTTTGCTGAATGGTGTGGTTCTTGCCGTAAGGAGATCCCGCTGATTTCCACCCTCAATACCCGTACCGACCCAAGTAAGGTCGAAGTCGTCGGGGTGGATGTGAATGAATCAGCCACGGCAGCTGATGCCTTCCAAAATGAGTTGCGCGCCAAGAATGCGCTGAATTTCCGTGTGGTGAATGACCCGAAGCAGGAGTTGGTCGCCAAGTTCCGTCCACTGGGCTTCCCTGCGTTGTATGTCATCAAGGACGGCAAGGTGGCAAGCATGCATATCGGCGCAGTGGCGGATATCGACAAGGTGATCGAGCGCGAACTCAAAGCGCTGGGGGCCTTATGAAACCTGGCGTAGCCGTATTGCTGGTATTGGGGCTATCAGCCTGCCAGTCCGTCATGCCTTGGCAGAAAGCCGCCCTCGCGCAAGACACCATGAAGCCGGCCGGCCCGGTAGCAGCGCTTTCCAAGCTTGATCTGCACGTCTACACCTCCAAGGAAGCCGTTAAAGGCGGCACGGGTATTGGTGGCGGCGGCTGCGGGTGTAACTGATTCAATCCCATGCATAAACCTACTCTGATGCTGGCTTTGGCCGGTGGCATGGCGCTGAGCGCCGGCGCTGTGAATGCCGAAGACAAACTGTCTGTGCAAACCATGCGGTACCGTGAAGACGACCAACGCATGGATATTGATTACATCACCTTCGGTTTAGAGAAGGATTTCGGCACCGACTATTCGCTCAAGCTTGATTATGGCTATGACGCGATCTCAGGCGCGACGCCAGTCTGGAAGCCACACCCCACCCAAGTAGGCGAGTTTGTCGAAAGCCGGCAGACCCTGGCCAAGGAAATTCGCCGCGCGGCCTCGGGCGCGCTGACGCTGAGGGATAAAGCACGCAACGAATATACCGTCGGTGGGGCGTATTCCGACGAGCTTGATTTCAAAAGTGCTGAGATATCCGCCGCGGTGATATTTTGGCATGACGAGCTGCACAATCGCTCGTACAACGCCGGTATTGGTGTGCAAGACAATACCGCCATCGCTACCCCCTTTACCAACAATGCGCGCGATGCTGATAGCCGGGCCTATAACGTGCAGCTGGGCGTCACCGAAGTGCTGGATGCCACCAGCACGCTGGAAGCAACCTTGTTTGGTGGGCGCGAAAGCGGTTATCTGTCCAACCACTATTTGAAGATAGTGCGGCTGCAGGACGATGGCAGCAAGTTGCTGGTGGGTGATTCCCGCCCAGACCGCCGCAATAGCGCGGGCTTTACTTTGCGCTGGATTCGGGCATGGCAGCCTACCTTCACCAGCAATCTTTGGTATCGCTACTACCACGACAGTTGGGGTATCAATGCTCACACTGTTGAGTCCAAGCTGTATTGGGATGCGACAGCCTGGTTGCGGGTCAACCCGGTATACCGTTGGCAGTGGCAGGACAGGGCCAACTTCTACCGGGCCTATAACGGCCAGCCGAATATGTTTGCCACGACAGGGTATGGGTCCAACGATGCGCGGCTGGGCCGGTTCACGGTGCAAACCGCCCAATTGAATCTCGAATTCCGTCCTCTCAAACAGCACAGCATCAATGTGGGTTATAGCCATTACTGGCAAAGCAATGGTTTTGCGGCTGATTGGATTACCGCCGGCTATATCTGGAAGTTTTGATGCCAGCCTACGTTCACCGCTTCACCGCGATGACTACCCAGTGCGAACTCAGCATCTACACGCCGGCTGCAGCCGGTTGGCAGATGTTGTGTGAGGCGGTGGCGGCGCAGGTATTGGCGTTGGCGCAAAAGTACAACTACTACGCGGCTGATTCGTGGCTGACCCGCGCTATCAACCAGCGGCGGGAAGCGGCAGTCCGGTTGGATGCTGAAACCGCGCAGGTGCTTGCGCTGGTACGTGAGCATGCCGGGCGTGTAGGCGGGGTGTTTGATATTTGCCACGGCACGATTGCGGACTACCTGCGTGAAGCCCTGTCGCTGGCTGAAGTGGCGGATATCCGCAGCCGTTATGCTCCCTACATGGGTTTGGCGAGCTGGTCGCTGGAGGGCGATTGGCTCGTGCTGCCACACAGTGAAACCCGCCTTGATCTGGGTGGGGTCATCAAAGAACACGCTGTCGATGTCGCCGCCAAGCTGCTGCGAGAGGCTGGCGTTGATTCGGCCTTGGTCAACTTTGGTGGTGATCTGCAGGTGATAGGCACCAAGCCTGGCGGTGAGCGCTTTATTGCTGCGGTATCGCACCCGCAGCAACCCAGCGACATGATGTTCGCACTCGACCTGCAAGACCAGGCGCTGACCACGTCGGCCCACTATGCCCGATCACGCGAATTGGCGGGCCGGATACTTTCCCATATTCCAGCGGCAGACACAACGGCAGGCAACGCCTTACTAAGCGCCAGCGTGGTATCGCCCAGCGCATTGCTCAGCGGCATCTATAGCACTTCGCTGCTGATCGAGCCCACGTTGGTGCTGCCCGAGAACACGTTTGCCGTAACGATAGATCGCAATCTGCAGCTCAAGTCTTCGCTTTAAGCCTACCCATGTGCAGCCAGCTTTGTGCCGCGCAAGACATTACATAACACGGAGAACTTTCAGTTAAACGCTATGGGGCAATCATATAAAAACGGCCTGTCTGTCGCTGCCTTGGTCGGCATGTTGGTATCGGGTGGTTGTGGGGGAGGGGGGGCGAGTCGGAGAGTGGCAGCACTGTATCGGGTAATACGCCCAATACGGGTGTTGTAGTCCCCACAGTAGCCACGGTGCCCGACAGCCGTCAGCTGACTGCCGCCGGCATGCCTGTCAGCAGCGCCCTCTATAACGATGGCCGGGGGGTGTGGACCAACTATCAAGTAGCACTGGCAACCCCCACGGCGGCGTCTGGCGCGCGGGGTTTGCAGGAGGTGATGCAAAGTGGCAAAGCCGTTGGCAGCGCCGAGATTCGCGATAACGTCCTCTACTTCTATCCACAGCCGGGTTTTAGCGGTGAAACCGCTGTGCGCTACAGCGTGGATGTGCGTAACCACCCGCAATACGGTAGCGCTACGTTGCAGGGCCAAGTGGTGCTGAGTGTTGTGGCTGGGGCTGATGGAAATTTCGTCAAGCTCGATGCTGCGGGTGCACCGTTGGCCAACCAGGGCGCAAAGTTCGAAAGCCAAGCTTGGCCCTGTGTGTTTGATGCGGCCAACCAAGCGGTGTGGAGTGTGGGCAGCAAAGATGCCAACCACCCGCTGTATATGAAAAATCGCTTCAGCTGGGGCAACGGCAACTATGTGATTGCCGAAAGCGAACAGCAGACCTGTAACGACAAGAACGGCGAGTGCGATACCGACACGTTGATTGGCAAGATCAACACCCAGAAGCTATGCGGCTACAGCGACTGGCGTTTGCCTACCTACAACGAGCTACGCAGCCTGCTGCGCCAGGATCGGTACAACGAAGGCAGCAAGACGCCAGCAATCGATACCGATATCTTCCCTGACACCGTGTGGACCACTACCGACACACCGGAGTTTGAAGCGCAGACCTACGCCTACTATTGGTCGGGCACTACGGCGCCTTCCAACGACAAGCTGGCCAACAGCTTTGACGATGGCGTCGAGCGAGGCGTATTCCCCGTCAAGAACGCGATGATGCAAGCCTATGGCAGGGGCTATTTCACCCTGTCGGCCGATCGCTACCGCGACCATGCCTATAAGGGTGCTATGCAATTCGTCCGCTTGATTCGTGGCGGCTTGCCTGTGCGGGAAGATGCACCGGTTTACAAGCCGGCACTGGAAAGCGATGCCGACACGTTGCGTGCCCAATTCACCACGGCAGCCAACGGTGTACTCGATGTCCTGCAAAACGATGCAGCCGCCGACAGCACCGTGAAGGCCGACAACGTCGCCTACCGGTGCATTGAGGACAAACGCTATGCCGACCGGCCAAGCACTGTTTGGCTGACGACCGACTCGCAAGCACTGTTCAATATGGCCGAAGCACGCAACTTCGCTACCCGCCTCAATGCCGAAAAAGCTTGTGGCCTCAGCAACTGGCGCTTGCCGTCGTACAACGAACTCGCCATGACGGCAGTACAGCAATATGGCACGCGCATGATGAAGCCGGCCTGGCAGGATGTGTTCGACGACCTCGGCAGCGAACGCCGTTTCTGGAGCGCCAGCGCCGCCAATGCTTATCGCCACTGGCGCGGCATCGACTTGCGCGATGCCCACGCCCTGGAGTACCAATCCTTCATGGCCAACGACAAGTTGCGCGCCCGTTTCATCTCGGTGGCGGATGGTGTTGTGCCGACAGTAGTGCAAGCGGGCAGTGCGGTGCCAAAGCCGGAAGAAGTGGCCCGGAAGGACAGCCTCGCGTTTCGCCGCCTGAAAGCCGACGGTGTGGCCGAAGTGGCGTCCAGTCAGCGTTTCGATCAAGGCAATTGGGACTGTGTGGAAGACCTGCGCTACAACAAGCGCGCTTTCTGGCTGATGCGTAAGCGTGGCAATGTCGAGAGTGTACTGAACCGCAATGAGCGGTTTACCTGGGACGACAGCGGCAAGGCCAATTGCTCGTTGCAGGACGGTTGTACGGTGACCAGCGCGATCAAGGCGATCAACGCAAGCAAGGTTTGCGGCCGCAGCAACTGGCGTCTGCCAACCTTGGCCGAGTTGCTGACGCTGACCGTGGAAGCCAAGGTACTGCCATCGGGCCAGACCGACATGTACACCACCTACCTGACCACCGCCTACTACAAGACCTTCGCCGACCTGGATGTATCGGACCACGATGGCGAACGCTTCTGGAGCGCTACGTACAAGTGCAGCAGCCATCCCAATTTCGCGTCGGATATCGACAACAGCTGTCGCGAGGAATGGAGCCCCAACAAGGAGATCTGGACTGTGCAATTCAATCACACCTTGTCCAACCCGTTCCCCGCCAGCCGTAGCGAAGCGCTGAGCCTGCGCCTGATTGCCGACCGTTAACCGACAGCGACCTATCCACATGAACAGAAAAATCATGCAAAACAAGCCAACTTTGTTGGCGTCGCTGATAGGCAGCAGCCTGATGTTAGGGGGCTGTATGGGCGGTGGCGACAATGACGCTGTACCCTTGCCGGGCAATACTTCCAGCCCTGCACCGTCTGCCGAGCAAACCTATAGCGGCATGGTGATTGATGACTACATCGAAGGTGCCACCGTATGCCTCGACCTTAACCGCAATGGCGTCTGCGATAAGCAGGAACCTCAAGCGATAACCGACAAGACGGGACGCTACAGCTTTTCGGTGCGTGGTGTGGCCGATGTCGCCCGAGATACGCCACTGGTGGCGGAAATTCCGAGCGGCGCAGTGGATAAAACCCTGGGTAAGGTGGGTACGCCCTATGCCTTAAGCCGAGCTGACAGTATCGACAATGCGGTGATTTCACCGTTTACCACCTTGGTGCATGCCACCATGCAAGCTGAGAAGCTCGATAAGGCGGCAGCCACTACCAGGGTTGCGACTGCTTTGGGTTTACCGGTTGAATTGATTGGGGCGGATTTTGTTGCGCTCCAACACACCAAAGCCCGTAACCAGGCCATGCTGTTGGCTGGGTTATTGGGCGAACAAGCCAAGGCGATTAAGGTGGAGGCTGCCCCGGCGCAACGTCTATGGGCGCAATTGCAGCAGGGGCCGTTGCGCCAGCAACTGCAAAACATCGACAGCCAAGGGTTGCTTGATGCGACAAGTCTACAAGCCAAGTTGCAGCAGCTGATTACGCTAGGGATGGGGAGTAACGGCGGCAGTCAGCCTGACCCGGTGAACCCCGACCCGGGCAATAACGGCGTGACGACGTCGCAGCCCGAAGACCCGCTTGCCGCCTACAGAAACAACCGTTTCCGCAAGATTGCCGGTAATGGTGATGTACTGCCGGCTGAGACCTTGTTCGATAACAAGGACACCCAAGACAATGTTCTGCCAGCCACCCAACAATGGCGTTGTATCCAGGACATGCGTGAAGGCAGTGGCCAGGGTGCGTTTTGGTTACGCCTGAGTTTTCAAGAAGACACTACCTTGCTGGGCGGTAAGCAGCTCAGCCTGCGTGAGAACCTGCGCCAAGACCAACTACCCGCTTTCATTGCCAAAGCGAACACTGAAAAGTGGTGTGGACGGAGTGACTGGCGTTTGCCCAGCCTGGCGCAGCTGAAGGGTTTGAACGAAACCAGCTTTCGCTATCACGGCAAGGAGTGGCAGACCACGCTTGACCTGTATGTATTTGAAGACCAACAGCGCTTGGTTACGATCTGATGTTACGCAGTAGCTGCGAGAAGCAGCTGTAACTGATCATAAGCCGCGCGGGAGGCGTTGATCAGTAACTTGCGGCAAAGTGCGAATGGGTTCTTCTGCGTCTTGATGCTCAGGCATTCAAGT
>NZ_PDZH01000007.1 GCF_002735695.1 Chitinimonas sp. BJB300 | reverse complement strand
AGTGCGCGCACATCACAGCAAAGCGCGCATTGACGGTTCGCCCCTTGCCCTTGTTGATCCGATCAACCGCCGTCTTCATGTTGTCGTAGATGCCACGACGGGGGATACCACCCAAGGCCATGAAGGCACGGGTGTGAGCATCGAACAGCATCTCGTGGCCCTGGCTAGGGTAGGCCACCAGCCAAAAGGCGCGGCTGGCGCAGAGCTTGAGATGAGAGACCTGTATGCGGCGATAGAGGCCGCCAATCACTAACCCCTCCTCGCTCCAGTCAAACTGAAATGCCTCACCCAACGCAAACTGCAGCGGTACAAAGGCGTGCAGTGCACTACCTTTACGACCGCGCCAGGCACGGATAAAGGCTGTCAGTTGGCTGTAACCGCCTTGGTAACCCTCCGCCTTGATTTGCGTGAACAGGGCCCGGGCTGTGCGTCGATCCGGTTTGGGCCGGTGGAAATCAGCCTGGAGTGCCTGCTCCAATGTGGCGTAGAAGGTAGAGCGTTTCCCAGCTGACGCTGCTCGCTGGTAAGTGGGTGGCGCCGGCTCCTCTGGCATTCGAAGCCATTTTCGGATGGTATTGCGCGACAGACCTGTGCGCTTGGTAATCTCATGTAGCGACAGCTTGTCGCGTAGATACATCCGCCGAACCTTGCCTAACATTTCCATGGTGATCACCCTTTCACGCCTGCCTAGAAATTAGGCAGGGCAAGTAGAACACCTGGGTCAGTTTTGAATCGGCACTAGCACCTTGGCTGGGTCAGTTTTCGGTCAGCCACAACACTAACTCAATACCAGTACCAATGCTGCCAGGATGGCTGTGAGTTATCGATCTTGGCCATTACCGGCACGTCCCCGGCAGCGTAAGAGAGAGCAGTTGCCGGGAAGGCTACATTGATCAGTTTGCCATTTTCGTAACGCCACTTATAAGTAATTGGTGGCGTGTTCTTCTCGCATTTGTTATTAAGGTGGAGACGCGCCATGTCCATTTTTTCACCGACCTGCTTAAGAGGCGCCAGGCAATGAATCTCGGTCCTGCTGACTAAATACCCATCTTTGTCCTGCCGCCATAATTGCAATGGTTTATTGGCATCACAGGGTGCAATCGCGATAGACAGTTGGTCATCATTAAAGACTGCCTGCAATACCTCATTGTCAGGTGTAATTCCTGGGTTAAGCTGAGCGTTAGCAGGGAGGCGGCGTGCTTCCAGGCATTGCTTTTTGTCACTGCCGGCCGGCCGCCACGACGAGACCAATTGGCGAAATGATTGTTGAACCTTTGTTCCATCGACGACTTTAACGGTGAATATCCCCGTTCCGGCTTTACCTTCCGAGGTAAGAAAATGGAAAAATACCCGGTTCAGAACTTCCGTCGTTGTAGCTGGCTGGGCCTGAATTTTCAGGGTAAACGTATTACCGGCCTGGCTATCAATTGTGGCGGTGATGAGCGGATTTTCACTGATAAGTTGCGGTGCTCTGGCAAGGTATACATTTGGCAGAACCTGCAAAACAACCGTCCCTGTACCATTCTCTGGCAATATCAACTCATGCTTGCTCAGCACTACCTTTAATTGATTGTCAGTAGGCATGGGTGCCGTATTGGGTGTGCCGCCATATAAGATATTAAGTCCTGCTATATCGCCAGGGGAAAGGGTAGAGCGAGGCCATGTTCGCACGATTGTGTTGGGGTCGCGCAAACTTATCTCCAGTTGGTTCTGCGGGTCGATGTCATAGTGCATCACTGAATTCAGGTCATAAGAACCTAAAATTATGGCGTCTTTCACTTTTTCATATTGCTTGGGGTTCAATCTAACTCCAAACGACTTCTGATTTACGACAATGTGCTGGTCGCGATCTGAGCGTTGATGCTCGTGGAGGAAGCTCAGGGTATGCATCAGTTCATGTAGCGCCTCGCCTACCGTCTGACAGCTGGGGCTTAGAGCCAACTCCTGGGGGCCACCGATTTTGCCCTTTCTCGAGTGACACTGTGGATAGTGGTTGTCTTCGGCCAGATAGACATAGTCCGGCTCATCTGTCCGCTCAAAAAAATGCAGTGAGCTGTTCAGGGAAATCTGTCGAGCTGCCGCAAGAAATACCTCGCGTGCCTTTGGGGAGGCGTTAGTCAATACATAGGGCACCCTACCGTTAGGCCATCGCCTATCTTGGGCGGGAATGAGGGCACGCCTTAGGCGCTTTGTTTCAGTTACCTCTTCTTCACTATCTCTCGTCAACTCCGTAGTCGGCACTTGTTGGTCCATGGCTTGAATGGGGCTTGACGCTAAAATGGGTAGGAAATAAATACTTATCGGCGTCAGCACTTTGCTGCAAAACGGGTACATTTTTCATCCTTTACACAAAAACTAGGTTCCGCTTGGAGTTCTAGGCGACTCTGTGCGTGAGGCTCCCGCCTGTGTGGACTGAGTACCAATCTGCGCGTTCGCAATGGCGCGAATTACAGCAAATGAGAGAAATTTTCTTGAAAAAATCAGACAATAATGTTCACAAAAATGACAGGTTTGTTTGTTATTGCTAACGGTACTTAACGTGCAGGGTGGTCTTGTCTACTTGACCAGCCGTTTGGTGGGACTGGAAATGAATGACAAAGATCGAGCACTGGATTGTTGATCAAGGAGGCTTGCCCTTAGATGGTGCGGGCTCTGCTAGACGATAGGTATTGGGAACATTCCAAAGTTGCCTATGCTGGAAGCCCACAGACTCGTTTTCAAGGAGGAAACCATGAGACAAGAACATGCGCTGGAGCATGCTCTGGCAGGGACTGGCAAGGTAATCGATTTTTCAGGCAAGTGGGTCAATGAACTCGAATCGGCCATGACGGTGGTCCAAACGAATGGTGTTCTATCCGGCACCTATGAAAGCAAGAAAAGCAGTACTGGTGCTACCGCCATTGGTGACTTGGTGGGCTATGTTGATGGCGACTTGATTTCGTTTACTGTCCACTGGCGGGCATTCCAGGCAATCACTGCCTGGGTTGGTCAATTAGACTCGAAAGCAAAGAAACAAACCATTCATACCCTTTGGCAACTAACGAAGCAGGTGGTGCCAGGTGAAGAGTGGGCATCGATTAATGCAGGTAGTGACAGTTTCACGCGCTTGCTTTAATTAATCGCGCAATACTTTTGCCGGTCATTTGTCCGTGTCACTTTATTGCTGTACCAAATGGCTGGCGAATTTCAAAAGACTTATCTATTGCCAACAAATTAATTGTTATCATATTGGTTGTTCAATCCTATCTGCCCCCTTTCTCTTTAAAACAGCTTTACGGCATTGGCAGTTTTCTTTTCTTGGAAGCAATTTTTTCTCATGTTCGCTATCGTATGCTACAGAAGCCATCTATTGCTGCTTGAAGCGATAGGCTCCCCGGCGCTTTGTTTCATCGATATGGGGTTTGTGGGTGCAAGGCGTAATATTGGTATTGGAAACATGTTGGACTTCACCACCTATGGACATATAGACACGCTGATAAAATAGTAAGTAGTGCGTGCTGCATCTGTAACTCTTATTACTGGCGGTGTTGGCATATCAATGCATTTCAAATGCTGAAAATAAAAATAACAGCCCTATTGCTTTCGTGGATGTCTTACTGCTGTCCGCCCCCACTCATTAATTTACTTGTAGGAATACTCCATGAGCGAATTCCTGTCCAGAAAGCCAGAACTTTTACTTAGGCCTTTTCCTGTTGTGTCTGAAGTTACTGCTGATAGTGATCTTCAGGCTGTTGTGCGCTATATGGAAGCGACGTTGAGTGGTAATAAGCAAGCTGCGCATGAATTGGTCAGCATGGCAATGAAAGGCGGACAGACACTCACTGAAGCGGCGGTGCGTCTGATACAACCTGCGATGTACGAAATCGGCCGTCTCTGGCAGGAGGGGGCCATAACGGTGGCGCAGGAACATCTGGCAACCGCAATTTCTCACAAGGTATTGGCGCGCGCCTACCTGCAGACTACGTTTATGCCGCCCATTTGGCGTAAAGCTTTGTTTGCGGGTATTGAGGGAAATCAGCATTCGCTAGGTTTGACGATATTGTCTGATGCTTTTGAAACAATTGGTTGGGAGGTGAGCTATCTGGGTGCCGATGTGCCGGTTGTGGATTTGGTAAAACAAGTCGATATCGAAAAACCGGAATTGCTTTGCCTGTCTTTGTCTATGCCCAGTCACCTTTTGATGGCGCGGGATACGGTGCTGCGATTACGTACAGAACTCGGTAGCCAGTGCCCGACGATATGGGTTGGCGGCCGGGCGACACTGGTGGCGGAGCATGTTTGGCGCGATGTGGTCAAGGCAGATGGTTGGGCTGTAGATGCCTTGCATGCTTTGGAGCAGGTAGTGCCATGACGTTTGTTAGGGAAGCTGCCGCCTGTAGCACCACATGGTTGTTTCCCTTCCGGCATTTGGTCTCTGTCGTTGCTGCATTTGTGAGCGAAGATGGCTGGCTGATCGACAGCAATGACGGTTTTCAACGCCTCTGTGACATTGGTGATGCTTCACAAGCACACAGGGCGGCGGACTATTTCATTCTGCCAACTTTTAAGCAATTGACCGCTGCGCGGTCGGAAGCAGGATGGGCCATATACCAAGGTGTGATCAATATTGGTAAAGATGAAAACTCATGTCGCTCGTTGATCGGCAAGGTGCATCGTGATGGCTCGAACCTGATCCTGGTGGCGGAGTTTGATGTCGTTGAAATGGAAATGCTTAACACGCAGTTGGTTCGGCTCAACGAACAATTGGCTGTTGTCCAGCGTCATCTACGTACATTAACCCTCACCGATCCGCTTACCGGCCTTGCCAATCGCCGTCATTTTGAAGAATTTCTGCAAAAGGAATACCTCCGCATTCAGCGATCAGGCAGCGACCTGTCCGTTATCATGATCGACATCGACCATTTCAAGCGTGTGAATGACCTTTATGGGCATGCACAAGGGGATGAGGTGTTACGACATGTCGCCCATCTTTTATCGAAAGGGACGCGGAAAATTGACTTGGTTGCACGCTTTGGTGGTGAGGAGTTCGTGCTGCTGTTACCGGACACCAATATCGAGGGGGCGGTGACGTGTGCTGAGAGCCTGAGAAAAAGTGTAAGGGAGTCACAACCCGCTGCCTTGCTCGACCCATTGAGTGCGAGTTTTGGGGTAGCGCAATACCTGACCGGCGACACTACCGACAGCTTGCTCAAACGTGCAGACGAGGCACTCTACACTGCCAAGAATAATGGACGGGATTGTGTCGAAGCTTGTGTGTCATGAGTACAGTGGGTGATGAATGTTTCGTTACCTGCACCCTGAAAATGTCTGAAACGAAGCAAAGTTCACCACACGATGGATGATGTACGTATATCCTCTGGGTCGGGTGGGATAACCCGCTTGGCTCCTTGGCTCTTTTAGTCCGGGTTATTCGAGTTTATCCAATCCCTTGTATGCGCTTTCTAGGTGGATTCAGTGGATAGAAATTGCCTAGTCCTTGTTCCCTAAGAGCCTGTCTAATAGTCTGCTGCGCATGGGCAATATGGCGTTGAAAACATCCTCGGAATGCGCATTTACCCTTTGTAAACGCCGCTTCCTCGGCTGTTTACGCCTTAGCTCGCGAGTCTTTGGGTAGGTTCTAAGGGTTGTGCATTGCCGGATTTTTAGAGGAAGACAATGCGACGTCACCTATATTTATCAGCCTTGTTGGTGCTTGCCGGTTGCGCCTCAAATCCATTTTCAAAACAGGCCGTCCCACCAGGCGCGTCTTCTACATCGTCCTTGCCCAGTTTGGGCGAACTATTTTCCAGCGGCCCCAAGCTTGTGGGCAGCCGTTGGGTATGGGTGGAGACAAAAACGCCTTCGGCGAAGCTGGCAGCGCCAAGTACAGGTATGTATCTGCTCGACTTTGGCACCGAGGGGTTTATTCGTCTTACGGTGGACTGTAACCGCGGAAGTGCCAAATACACGTTGGATGGCAAAGATTTCAAGGCAGGGCAGGCAGCGCTGACACGTATGAACTGCGCGCCTGGCGGATTAAGCAGCCGTTTTACGGCTGACCTTGGCAAGGCTGAACGAGCGGAGCTCAGCGAAGGTAATCTTTTGCTGAGCCTACCGGCCAATACCGGTGTGATGCGCTTTGCACCGCTTAAAAGCAGCCGTTATGTTTGCACCAACAAACTCAAATTTGGATTGGTGAATTTACCCGGGAGCGATGTTGCAATTGAATTCGATGGGCGTTTCTTCCGCGCAGCGCAAGTGGCTTCCGGTGTGGGTATGACCTATGAGGGCGAGGGGGTGCGCTTTCAGAAGAAGGGCGACGAGGCGATGCTGGACCTGGGCGAGCAAGCCTTGCGTAATTGCAGGTTGCTGGCCGCCAAGTCGTAAGAACCTGTCTAAAGTCTGCTGCGCGTCGGCAATATGGCGTTGAAAACACCCTCGGAATGCTCATTTACCACTTGTAAACTCCGCTTCCTCGGCTGTTTTCGCCTTATCTTGCCTTAGCTCGCGAGACTTTAGACAGGTTCTAAGCACCTGTCGCTGGATTGGGCTTTGAATAGAGGTTTGCGCGCAAGCCCCTATTTGTTTCACGCGTCTAAGCCTTTTTGGGCCAGCTCGGCGGCACGCAGCACGGCCCGGGCTTTGTTTTGTGTCTCTTGCCATTCTGCGCTTGGGACCGAATCAGCCACGATGCCGGCACCTGCTTGTACATAGAGCGTTTTGTCTTTGATCACCGCGGTACGCAGGGCAATGGCCACGTCCATATCGCCATTGAAGCCGAGATAGCCCACTGCACCGGAATAGATGCCGCGTTTGGTAGGTTCAAATTCGTCGATGATCTGCATGGCGCGTACCTTGGGTGCGCCGGACACGGTGCCGGCCGGGAAGGTGGCGCGCAGAATATCTATATTGCTCATGCCGGGCTTGAGCGCAGCTTCTACGCTGGACACAATATGCATCACGTGTGAGTAACGCTCGATAATGCGGTTGTCGGTGATTTTAATTGAGCCGGTCTGGGCAACCCGCCCGATGTCATTGCGGCCCAAATCCATCAGCATGACGTGCTCGGCTACTTCCTTGGGGTCAGCCAGTAACTCTGCTTCCAGTGCCAAATCTTCCTCGCGGGTCTTGCCACGTGGCCGGGTGCCGGCAATCGGCCGTACGGTGACGGTGCCGCCTTCGTGCCGTACCAGAATTTCGGGTGAGGCGCCGACGATATGGATATCGCCCAGTTGGTAATAAAACATATACGGCGAAGGGTTGAGGGATCGCAACGCGCGGTACAACGTAATCGGCGACTGTTCAAAGCGCATGCTCATGCGTTGGCTCAAGACCACCTGCATGATGTCGCCATCGACGATGTACTGCTGGGCTTTTTCCACTGCTGCTTTGAAATTGGCTTCGCCAAATTCCGATTTGGCGGTAGTGGTGGGGGTCGGTTCGGTGCGTGGCGGGCGCACGGGTTCGCGCAGCTGCATACGCAGGTCGTGCAAACGGCTATGGGCGCGGGTAAAGGCGTGAGGCTGGCTGGGGTCGGCGTAGACAATCAGGTAAAGCTTGCCGCTGAGATTATCGAAAATAGCGATTTCTTCGCTCAGCAACAGTTGGATGTCTGGCGCGCCAATGGGATCTGGCTTATCGCACTTGGCCAGCTTTTTTTCTATCAGCCGGATCGTATCGTAGCCGAAATAGCCGACAAGGCCACCGGCAAACCGTGGCAGGCTGGGCCGCGGTGGCACTTTGAAGCGACTTTCGAATGATTCGATAAAGGCAAGTGGGTCACCTTCATGCGTTTCGACGACTTCGCCATTGGTGGTGACTTCGGTATGTTGACCTCGGACGGTGATCACCGTACGGGCGGGTAAGCCGATAAAGCTATAGCGCCCAAATCGCTCACCGCCAACCACGGATTCCAGCAGGTAGGAATAAGGGGCATCTGCAAGGCGCAGGTAAACCGAGAGCGGGGTATAGAGATCGGCCAGGCCTTCCTGGACGACGGGGATGCGGTTGTAACCTTGACGCGCGAGTGCGTCGAATTCGAGTTCGGTCATGGCGAGCTTTCCTGGCAAAGGGGTTGAATGAAAAACCGGGAGGACGCGATTAGCGCCATCGCCAAGTTGGCCCACTGTGCTGGATAAGAGTCATCATGGTTTTGAATGTTAATGTGTAATTGAACTACGAAAGGGAGATCACATTCTTCACGAATTCAACTGCCTCGACAAGGCTGCTGATATGGCCTTGGCAGGTGAGTGAGCTGATATCGTCATAACCGTACGTTAGCAACAAACAAGGCGAGCCTGCATTTACAGCTGCATCGCGGTCGAAGTGAGAGTCGCCAACCATCAGTAGCTCGGCTGGTTGGCAGCCAAACTGTTGGCAGGCATGCAACAGCGGCAAAGGGTGGGGTTTCTTTTCCGTGAGGCTGTCGCCCCCCAGTACCATGCTGAAGTAAGGGGCCAAGCCGGTTTTTTCCAAGATAGGCAACGAAAAACGGTACGGTTTGTTGGTGATGACAGCAAGCTTCAGCCCCATCTGTTTGAAGGCTTGCAGGCCTTCTAATACGCCCGGATATGGACGGGTGCTGACAGCCAAGAGCCGATCGTAATGTCGGCAGAAAGACGCGATGCCGGTTTCATGCAATTCAGGCTGAGCTTTGCCGTCGCGGTCATCGGTAAGCGCCCGATGCACGAGTTGGGCCATGCCGCCCCCTACAAAGCTTTCCAGCCTGGATTGTGGCAGCGGCGGCAAGCCGAAATCGCTGCGCATGGCGTTGGCCGCAGCAGCAAGGTCGGCAATGGTATCGAGCAGTGTGCCGTCGAGGTCGAGGGAGATAGCTTTGATGGGCATGGTGTTTCGTAATCGGTAGAGAGAACCTGTCTAAAGTCTGCTGTGCGTCGGCAATATGGCGTTGAAAACACCCTCGGAATGCTCATTTACCACTTGTAAACTTCGCTTCCTCAGCTGTTTTCGCCTTATCTTGCCCTAGCTCGCGAGACTTTAGACAGGTTCTAAGAACCCTGGCGGGGTAAATACGTCAGCGGAAGTCGCGGATATCGAGAAGGTTGCCAAAGCCGATATGTTCGCTTTGCATCAGCTTGATGATTTCTCGACCGCAAACATCCGGGTCGGCCAGCTCGCCTTCGGTTTTATACCGGCGAAACTGTTTAACCATGGGAAAGTCGTTTTCACTGGCTTTGCGAATATCCGCCTGCATGCCAGTGTCGATGATGCCGGGGGCGAGCGCTGCGATACGGATGCCATCACGGCGTTGGGCCTGCTCTACCCCCACGCATTGGCTATACATGTCCAGGCCGGCCTTGCTGGCGCAGTAGGCGCTCCAACTGGGGTAGGGCTTTCGTCCTGCGCCCGAGCTGATGTTGATGATTCGCCGGTCAGAAACACGAGTCTGGAAGTGGCGAATAAAAGCATTGCCCAATTGCATGGCCGCGCTGAGGTTGACGGTGAGGCATTGCAACAGCGTGGCGTCGTCGTAACCACCGGCGGGGGCGACGGGCTCTACCGTGCCGGCGTTATTGATCAGATACACCCCATCCCAATCCAGTCTGGCGAGCGAGCCGAACACTTCTTCGGCGGCTTCGGTTACCTGATCGCTGTCGGCGAGATCAAGTGCCACAAAACGGTAGCCGGGGAGATTACTGCCGAGAGTGTCGAGTTCTGGTGTTTCGTGCCTGCCCACTGCAACCAGATGCGCGCCTTGCGCTGCGATGGCACGTGCGAGGCCAAGTCCGAGACCGCGACCCGCGCCGGTGACGATGTAGCAATGGTTTGTCATGTGGATACCCTCAGAAGTCTAACCGGATGCTTTTCGGACCATCCCTTGCCTGGTCTTATGCCTTGATTGAAGGCAGGAAAGGCAACGAACGAGGCCTAAACCTTTGCCAGTTCGTCCCGCATGGCGTCGATGGTGGCTTTGTAGTCGGGTGTGTTGTAGATGGCGGAGCCGGCCACGAACGTGTCTGCGCCCGCACGGGCGATTTCGGCGATATTGTCCACCTTTACACCACCGTCGATTTCCAACCAGATTTCCTTGCCGGTTTTAGCCGTGTATTCATCGATTCGGCGACGGGCTTCGCGCAACTTGTCCAGGGTCGCTGGGATGAATTTCTGGCCGCCAAAGCCGGGGTTGACCGACATCAACAGGATCATGTCCACTTTATCCATGACATAGTCCAGGTACGACAGCGGGGCAGCCGGATTAAACACAAGGCCCGCTTTGCAACCGTGTTCCTTGATCAGGCCCAGGCTGCGGTCGATGTGCTCGCTTGCCTCGGGATGGAAGGTAATGATGTTGGCCCCGGCTTTGGCGAACATCGGAATGATGGCGTCGACCGGCTTGACCATCAGGTGGACGTCAATCAATGCGTCGGTGCAGGGGCGAATGGCTTCACAGACCACCGGGCCGATGGTGAGGTTGGGCACATAGTGGTTGTCCATCACATCGAAGTGGATGATATCGGCACCGGCGGCAATGACGGCCTGCACCTCTTCGCCCAGTTTGGCGAAATTGGCGGACAAGATGGAGGGAGCGATGCGGAAGGTCGGCTGGGCCATGATTGAATGATGTCGGAAAGGAATGGCGTGATTTTAACGGATTGCGCGCCGGGCTTGCCCTTGGCTATGAAATTCCTTCCGTGTGGCAGCTTTGCTTGAAGCCGGGGGGGAATTCGCGTGTAATCGCGGCCCCTAACTTTTTTACTTGGCTGTCATGGGTGAATCCCGCAAATACGACATTACCGTCACTGTCCGCACGCAATACCTGCCCGAGCAATCCGATGAGACGGCCGCGCGTTTCGTCTTCGCTTATCACATCACGATTGTGAATACCGGGACGGAAACCGCGCAGCTGCTGACCCGGCATTGGTTGATTACCGAGGCCGATGGCAAGGTGCAGGAGGTGCGTGGGCAGGGTGTGGTCGGTGAACAACCGACATTGAAGCCCAATGAGGCGTTTGAATACACCAGTGGGGTCGCGCTGGGGTCGCCGGTGGGCACCATGCATGGCAGCTATCACTTTTTGGCTGCCAATGGTTATTCGTTTGATGCTGAGGTTGAGCAGTTTGTTTTGTCTGTGCCTCGGATACTGCATTAGGCGCGTGATCCGTTCCTACGTCGAACAGGGTTGCTTATAGTGCCGGTTTCAGCCCGGAAAAGCGGGGCCTTGGGTCGTCAACAAGCCCTGGTAGGCAGGCCATGACTGCTGTTGGGTGCTGTGCCAGGGCAAGATGTGGTTATGGGTGTGTTGGTGCAGTTGTTGCAGTGAAGCCAACTCATACCCTTGCTCCCTCCATGCGGTAAAGAGCTGTTGCAGCAATGGCAAGCGCTTACCGCCATCGGCACTTAGGCTGATGTTGAATACATGCCCGATTGGGGGGATATTGGCAGTCAGGTGAAGCAGATAGTCCGCCGCGCCTTGTTCATCGCGCCCAGCCAGTCCAATGAGTTCGGAAAGCGTGGGCAGGCTTGTGGGAAGCTGCGGCAGGTTGACGGGTTCGCCATCAGTTACGGCGAGATAAGGGTGCGTGCCCCGGCTGGCGCTGAGGTAAACAAAGCCGAGTCGTTGAGCGAGGCGCATGGCAACCCGACTGCTGCCCCATCTTGGTAGGGCCAAGCCCTGTGGCCGCTCGCCAAATAGACTTTCTATGGCATCGCACCCCGCTTGTAGTTCTGTATGGACCCATGCTTCATCCGCATTGGCGATGCCTTGAACCCACTTTACCCGGTCCCAGGCCAGTAAACCCGTTTCAAATCCTGCTGTCTTGATGGCCAATAATTGGCTGGCTGCCTTGCTGACCAATTGAGGCGCAGGCAGCAAATAACCGTACAGCCGCGCCAAGCCATGGGGGCCAGCAAGGCTAAGGTTATTGCGCACCTGTTGCTTGTTTTCCCCGATCCTGAATAGCTTGCTGCGGGTCTTACCTGCGTAGTCGGGGCCAATATTGATGAAAAAGCTGGCGCTGGCGTTGAGGCGTGTGAGCGCATCCAGAAAGGGCGGCAAGGCGTCCCGGGCTGCGGCGAGACTATCTACCTCAACCCGTATGGCGAGCAACATAGCTTTCTCCCTGTGAAGCATTGTTTTTGTATAGGCGCGCTATTGTCCTTGCTCTTCAGGTGGCTCACAAGCTGTGTACGGCTTTATATGGGCATCCTGAAGGTACGGCGTGGCGTGTAACTGACGGTTGAAATCTGGCTACGGACTGAGTGTGTGTGGGGGTATCAGTTACTTCGTGCGCTGCGCAAGAGCACCAGTACGGCACCTGTACCGCCATCGCATACGGGTGCTTGGCAGAAGGCCAGTACTTCATCTCGTTGAATCAGCCAGTTACGCAGTTTGTTTTTTAGCACTGGCTCACGGTTTTTCGAGCTTAATCCTTTGCCGTGAACGATGCGTATACAACGTTTGCCTTTGATGACGCTCCCATGTAGGAAGCTGCTGACTGCGGTGCGGGCCTGGTCACTGTTCATGCTATGCAGGTCCAACTGGCCTTGTACTGGCCAATGGGCCTTTCGAAGTTTCTTCAGGGTATCCAGCCGTTGCCCGGGGCGCATGTAGAGCAAGGCTTCATTGCTATCGATCTCATCCCACGGCCAAAAGTCGCTCATGGCATCGTGGATGACGTCATGCTCATCTAGAGGGTGTTGTAACGGCCACGGTGGAATAGGGTGGTGTGGATGCAGGTAGGGTAGGGGGTGGCGTAAAGGTTCGACACCGGCCAGGGCTCTGCGTAGGAGGCTCGCATCATCTTCTTGGGTTGGCGGCGTGGCTTGAGCGTGGCGGCGGGGTTGTCGGCGCAACCGATGCGCAAGCGGCTGGAGCTGATCGGCAAGCAGGGTTTTACGGCGGGACATGAGTGTAAGTATGGCGGTGTGTGCTGGTTTTGTATGCGGATTGGCGAGCGGAAGGGTAAAAAGCAAAACGGCGTACCGCTTGGTACACCGTTTTGCTTAAGCATAATTTAATAGCTGGCTGCCACTATGCAGTCCGATGCTTACTTCAGTGTGTCGAGGTACTTGTCGGCATCCAGTGCGGCTTGGCACCCGGTTGCAGCGCTGGTGATAGCTTGGCGGTAGATATGGTCCTGCACATCGCCTGCTGCAAAAACGCCGGGCACACTGGTGCTGGTTGCACCGCCTGTATTACCGCCCTTTGTGATGATGTAACCATTTTCCATGGTCAGCTGGCCGGCGAAGATATCGGTATTGGGTTTGTGGCCGATTGCGATAAAACAGCCGGTGACTTCCAGGTTCTTGGTTGCACCATCCTTGGTTGACTTGACGCGGATGCCGTTTACGCCGCTGTCGTCGCCAAGGACTTCATCCAGCGTGCTATCCAGCTGCAAACTGATTTTTCCGGCTTCGACCTTTTCCGTCAGATGGTCGATCAGGATCTTCTCGGCGCGGAACGTATCGCGACGATGCACCAGGGTGACATGGCTGGCGATATTGGCAAGGTAAAGTGCTTCCTCCACGGCGGTATTGCCACCACCGACAACGGCAACTTTTTGGTTGCGGTAGAAGAAGCCATCACAGGTAGCACAGCCCGACACGCCTTTGCCCATGAAGGCTTCTTCACTAGGCAAACCAAGATACTGCGCGGAAGCACCCGTGGCGATGATGAGTGCGTCGCAGGTGTACTCACCGGCATCACCGATCAGTCGAATGGGTTTTTCGTTCAGCTTGGTCGTATGGATATGATCAAAAATGATCTCAGTACCAAAGCGGCGGGCGTGCTTTTCAAATCGCTCCATCAACTCTGGGCCTTGTACGCCATCCGCGTCGGCTGGCCAATTATCCACATCCGTGGTTGTCATCAACTGCCCACCTTGGGCAAGTCCAGTGACCAACAGTGGTTTACGGTTGGCGCGAGCAGCATAGACGGCTGCGGTATAACCAGCTGGACCGGAGCCGAGGATCAGTAGACTGCTGTGGGTAACCTTGGACATGACAAATTCCTTTAACTTGGAAGGGCGTGGTGATGCGATGCGTGATTTATTTTTTAGGCGCGAAACCTGCTGAGCGCCAAGCGGAGAGTCTTGGAAGCACTTGCGCGATAGTATATGACAGCACTTGTTTGAGAATTAAATCGATTATTTTAATGATGATGATAGGCGGCTACACCGATGTCGATGTGGGTTAACCATGCCTGCTGGCTCCCCGATACCTGGGCTGCCAACTCATAGAGGCTATGCCTCGTAGGCGTCCAGTGAGTAGAGGCAGCACTCACTTAGATGGATGCCTGCTTGAACAAAACCACTCAATCTGCTTACAATAGCGGGCTTCCCACCCAATACCGGGAATTTTTTAAATCTCCCGCTCACGCGAGCCAGGGTGCAGCAGCCAATGTGCTGATGTGTCGGTCGTGAGCGGTTAGACCCTAACCCTCGCTTGGAGTTATTTAGATGTCCGTTAGCATGCGCGAAATGCTGGAAGCCGGTGTTCATTTCGGCCACCAAACCCGTTACTGGAACCCAAAGATGGCGCCTTTCATCTTTGGTCATCGCAACAAGATCCACATCATCAACTTGGAAAAATCCCTGCCGATGTTTGAGCAGGCGTTGACCTATGTTCGCCGGCTGACCGCCAACAAGGGTAGCGTTCTGTTCGTGGGTACCAAGCGTGCGGCACGTGAGATCGTTCAGGAAGAAGCGCTGCGCGCCGGCGCGCCGTTTGTTGACCACCGCTGGTTGGGCGGCATGCTGACCAACTACAAGACGGTCAAGCAATCCATCAAGCGTCTCAATGACTTGCAAGCCACGCTGGGTGATGCCAACAACGGCTTGTCCAAGAAAGAGTTGTTGATGCTGAGCCGCGAAGTTGGGAAGCTCGAACGTTCACTGGGCGGTATCAAGGACATGAACGGCCTGCCAGACGCTATTTTCGTGGTCGATGTGGGTTATCAAAAGGGTACCATCGTCGAAGCCAAGAAGCTCGGCATTCCTGTTATCGGTGTGGTCGATACCAACAACTCGCCAGAAGGCATTGATTACGTGATTCCGGGTAACGATGATTCGGCCCGTGCAATTCGTCTGTACGCTCGTGGCGTTGCTGATGCTGTGTTGGAAGGTCGCGCCCAAGCCATCCAGGAAATCGTTGCTGCCGCTGCCGCCAGTGCTGCTCAGGCTGCGCAATAACGCCGCGTTACGATTTTCCGACGGCGTGCAAAACGCACAATGTTCCGGCAAATGACAAAAGGGGGCGTAAGCCCCTTTTTGCTAGCCTAAATACCGAATTTAATGATCAAGGAGTATGAAAGATGGCTGAAATCACAGCGAAGATGGTTGGCGAACTGCGCGAAATGACCGGTCTGGGCATGATGGATTGCAAGAAAGCCTTGGTTGAAGCCAATGGTGACCTGAAGGCGGCAGAAGAAGCATTGCGTATCAAGTCCGGTAACAAGGCTTCCAAGGTGGCTGGCCGTACTGCTGCTGAAGGCACTGTGGCAGCTTTCGTCAAAGGTGGCGTTGGCGCTTTGGCTGAAATCAATTGCGAAACCGATTTTGTGGGTAAGGACGCGGGTTTCTTGGCTTTTGCTGCTGCTGCTGCCGAAGCCATTGTCACGGGAAATCCGGCTGATGTGGAAGCGCTGGGCAACGTGAAGACGGCTTCCGGTGAAACGGTAGAAGAGCTGCGTAAGGCAATCATCGCCAAGCTGGGTGAGAACATCAACGTACGTCGTTTCACGCGTATTGAAACCGAAGGCCAACTGGCTACCTATCTGCATGGCTCGAAGATTGGTGTTGTCGTGGATTTGGTGGGTGGCAGTGAAGTGCTGGGTAAGGACATTGCTATGCACATTGCTGCATGCAAGCCCAAGTCACTGGACGCCTCGGGTGTGGATGCAGAACTGATCGAGACCGAGCGCCGTGTTGCTATCGAGCGCGCCAAGGAGGCTGGTAAGCCGGAAGCGATGTTGGAAAAGATTGCAGAAGGTACAGTGCAGAAATTCCTGAAGGAAGTCACACTGTTGAGCCAGCCATTTGTCAAAGACGACAAGCAGTCTATTGAGCAACTGCTGAAGGCCAATGGCGCCAGCATCAAGTCCTTCACGATGTACGTGGTTGGTGAAGGGATTGAGAAGAAAGTTGTCGACTTCGCTGCTGAAGTGGCTGCTGCTGCAAAGGTCTAAGTTTTACCGGTTGTAAACGGCAACCGTCCGGGGGAACTCGGGCGGTTGTTTTGCAAGTATCGGTCGGTTCCGTACCTGATCAGGACTTGGAAAAAGCACTCTTTTTCGGTCTGCGCTGCTACAAAGAAGCGTTTTCTCTACCCACTATTTAATAAGGTAAATCCATGAGCCAAGTTCCCATCTACAAACGCATCCTCCTCAAGCTCTCGGGTGAAGCGCTGATGGGGGATGATAGCTACGGGATTAATCGCGTTACTGTTGAACGTATAGTGTCTGAGGTCAAGGAAGTTGCTGAGTTGGGTATTCAGATTGCCGTGGTGATTGGCGGGGGCAATATTTTCCGCGGTGTGGCGCCGGCAGCAGCGGGTATGGACCGCGCCACCGCAGACTATATGGGGATGCTGGCGACGGTAATGAATGCGATGGCTATTCAAGATGCCATGCGGCAACAAGGATTGGTTAGCCGGGTGCAATCGGCGTTGACTATCCAGCAGGTTGCAGAGCCCTATATTCGTCCGAAGGCCATTCAATATTTGGAGGAAGGCAAGGTCGTTATTTTCGGTGCTGGTACAGGCAACCCATTTTTTACTACGGATACTGCGGCGGCATTACGTGGTATGGAAATGAATGCAGACATTGTGTTGAAAGCCACCAAGGTTGATGGTGTTTATACCGATGATCCGAAAAAGAATCCTGACGCAATACGCTATTCCAAGCTGACTTTCGATGAGGCAATCAGTAAGAATCTGAAGGTAATGGATGCGACGGCGCTGGCTTTGTGTCGGGATCAGAACATGAATATCCGCGTGTTCAGTATTTTCAAATCAGGTGCTTTGAAGCGCGTGGTGCTCGGCGAAGATGAGGGTACGCTGGTACACTGCTGAGCTTGCTGATAGTTCGCCCTTGAATTATTTGGGGATATTTGACGCAGGTTTCCGCTGTTGCCGATAGGCAAGGATGGCTGGCCGGGTGTTTTGGCCCCGGTTTAGGCCTGAAATTTTCGCGCGGACCTATTGGTGTCCGCGTTTTCATTTCGAATTAATCAAACACAGGAGCGAGAGCGATGATCGCCGACGTGAAAAAGAACACCGAACAGAAGATGCTGAAGTCGGTGGAAAACTTGAAGGCCAACCTGGCCAAAGTTCGTACTGGCCGTGCGCATGCAGGTCTGCTTGACCATGTGATGGTTGATTACTATGGCAATCCCACACCCATCAATCAAGTTGCCAGTGTCGGCTTGATGGATGCGCGTACGCTGTCGGTCTCGCCCTTTGAGAAAAAGTTGGCTGCTGCTATCGAAAAGGCGATTCGTGATTGTGACCTGGGGTTGAATCCAGCCAGTATGGGTGATGTGGTGCGTGTACCCATGCCAGCGCTTACTGAAGAACGCCGGCGGGATCTGATCAAGGTGGTGCGCAGCGAAGCTGAAGACAGCCGTGTGGCTGTGCGCAATCTACGTCGTGATGCCAACGAACAGCTGAAAAAAGCAGTGAAGGACAAATTGATTTCGGAAGATGAAGAGCGCCGTGCTTCCGATGATGTCCAGAAGCTGACTGATAAGTCGATCGCTGAGATTGACAAGCAGCTGGCCGATAAAGAAAAAGAACTGCTGACGGTGTAAGCGGATATCAGTCGTGGCTCTCTTCAAAAGTTCTACCCAGGATGTGCCTAAGGCTCATGCCGTTCCGCGCCATATCGCGATGATCATGGACGGTAATGGTCGGTGGGCCAAAAAGCGCTTCCTACCTAGGGTGGCCGGACACAAGCAGGGTGTTGAAACCCTGCGCGAGATGGTCAAGGCCTGCGATGAAATGGGCGTGGAGTATCTGACGCTGTTTGCGTTCTCCAGTGAGAACTGGCGCAGGCCACAGGAAGAAGTCTCTTTTCTCATGGGCTTGTTCCTGACGGTGCTGGAGCGTGAGGTTAATCGCCTCGACAAGAAGGGCATTCGTCTCAAGCTTATTGGCCGACGTGATCGTTTCGCCCCTGACATCGTCCGCATGATCGAGACAGCGGAGTCGCGTACTGCGGCGAATACCGGCTTGACCCTGACCATCGCGGCTGATTACGGTGGAAGATGGGATGTATTGCAGGCGACACAGGCATTGCTCCGTGCCAAACCGGAATTTATCCAAGGCAACTACGATGAAGATGCACTGACACCCTATTTGGCCATGGCCTATGCGCCAGAGCCGGATCTGTTCGTCCGTACCGGTGGGGAGGCACGAATTTCCAACTTCCTCCTCTGGCAGCTTGCCTACACCGAGCTGTACTTCACGGATGTATTTTGGCCTGATTTTGATCGGGCCCAGCTCGACATCGCTATTGGATCCTATAAGCAGCGTGAACGGCGATTTGGCCGGACCAGTGAACAGGTCAAGGATGCCTCATGCTGAAGACCCGGGTGCTCACCGTATTGGTGTTGCTGCCATTGGTACTGGCTGCTTTGTTTGTCGGCCCGCCATTGGTCTGGAGTGGGTTCGCCTTGTTTGCACTGAGTTTTGGTGCTTGGGAGTGGACGCGATTCGCACGTTTTGACCGTGCCGAGCAAGCGGTTTTCATCAGTGCATTCATCGCGCTTGGCGCCGCTTGGTTGCTGTTGCCATTGGCGTGTAGCTGGGCCTTGATACTTGATGGCTTTGCTTTGCTGTTTTGGTTGCTGATTGTGCCGTTCTGGCTTCGACAAAAATGGACCTTGCGGCATAAGTGGTCATCCGCCTTGCTCGGTTGGTTGATTTTGCTATCGGCCTTGGCTGCTGTCAGTCGCTTTCGGGAACTCAATAACGGTTCTGTTGCTTTGCTCTTGGTGCTTGCGATTGCCTGGGTTGCCGATATTGCGGCCTATTTTGCCGGCCGGGCTTTTGGACGGCGTAAGTTGGCCCCTAGCATCAGCCCTGGGAAAAGCTGGGAAGGCGTCTACGGTGCTTTGATTGCAGTCAGCATTTATTTGGTCGTGCTGCAGCAGGTTGGCGCCCCCTTGGTTTCCAGTCTTTCGTTGATGGTATTGCTGCCATTGGGTTGGGCTTTGACGGGCGTTAGTGTGATGGGTGATCTGTTTGAATCCTTGCTCAAGCGCCAGACGGGTTTAAAGGACTCCAGCAATCTTTTACCGGGCCATGGTGGTGTGCTGGATCGGGTCGACAGCCTGTTGGCGTTGGCGCCAGTGGCGGCTGCTTTATTATTTGCCTATGCATCGCATTGGCTTGAGTTTGATTGTCATTGACCATGTCCATTCCGCTGCAACATCTTACTGTCCTAGGCTCTACTGGTAGCGTGGGCTTGAGCACCCTTGATGTGGTAGCTCGGCACCCTGAGAGATACCGGGTTCATGCGCTTTCAGCGCACAGCCAGTTGGATAAGCTGGTTGAGCAGTGCCTGCAGCATCGGCCGCGTTATGCTGTATTGGCTGATCCGGCTCGCTTGCCTGTGTTGCGTGAACGTTTGCAGTCGGCTGGCTTGGCGGAAGTCGAGACGTTGGCCGGTCTGGAAGCCTTGGAGTACATTGCAAGTCATCCGGATATTGATACGGTCATGGCCGCAATTGTGGGTTCGGCAGGCATGCGACCCACCCTGGCGGCTGCTCGGGCAGGTAAACGGGTGTTGTTGGCGAATAAAGAAACCTTGGTCATGGCTGGCCGCTTGTTTATGGATGCGGTCCGCGAAGGTGGCGCCACATTGCTACCCATTGATAGCGAGCATAATGCTATCTACCAGTGTTTACCCCAGCCATTTTCTAATGGTGCCGCCCAGGGCGTGCAACGTATTCTATTGACTGCATCGGGTGGTCCGTTCCGCGGATTTAGTCCAGCGCAACTTGCTGCGGTGACGCCCGAGCAGGCCGTGAAGCACCCGAACTGGTCCATGGGCCGGAAAATTTCGGTGGATTCGGCCAGCCTTATGAATAAAGGCTTGGAAGTGATCGAAGCACGCTGGTTGTTTGATTTGCCACCTGACCGCATTTCGGTGGTGGTTCATCCGCAAAGCGTGGTCCATTCGATGGTTGAATACATTGATGGTTCGGTACTCGCTCAGCTTGGCAACCCGGATATGCGTACACCTATTGCCTATGGTTTGGCATGGCCTGAGCGTATAGACGCGGGTGTGAGTACGCTTGACCTGTTCCAGATAGCCCGCCTTGATTTTGAGCAACCTGATACTGACTGCTTCCCCTGCTTGGATTTGGCCTTTGAAGCATTGAGACTGGGTGGGGCTGCCCCCGCTGTGTTGAATGCTGCCAATGAAGAAGTAGTGGGTGCATTTCTTGATGGTAAGGCGGGTTTTGTAGATATTGCCAAGGTGAATGCGGCAACGATGCGCCAGGTGGCAGTTGATTTTGATGCGAACTCCCTTGAAAGTCTGACTGCTGCTGATGCAGCTGCGCGCCGTTTTGCTGCCAGCTGGTTGGCGCGTTCCGGGCACTAAGGTTTTTGGTACTGCAGGTGATAAGGCCAACGCGCTGAGAATTGCTAATTATGCCGCTACCGCGGTTGAAGGCTGAAGAGGTTTCCGCATGTCCATATTGATAACGCTGCTTGCTTTTGCCCTTGCTATTGGTGTGTTGGTCACGGTGCATGAGTATGGTCACTACTGGGTTGCCAAGCGTTGTGGCGTGAAGGTATTGACCTTCTCCATCGGCTTTGGCAAGCCCCTGCTGCGCTGGCAGCGTGGCGAAACGCAATGGCAGCTGGCAGCGATTCCGCTGGGTGGGTATGTACGAATGCTGGACGAGCGTGAAGCCCCGGTGCCTGTCGCCGAGCTTGACCGTGCGTTCAATCGGCAGACCGTGGGTAAGCGTATGGCCATTGTGGTTGCAGGGCCAGTGGCCAATTTCCTGCTGGCCATTTTTGTCTACTGGGCAATCTTCCTGAATGGTGTCGATGTCCTGATGCCAAAACTGGGCTCGATAGAGCCTCATTCCTTGGCAGCGAAAGCAGGCTTTTCGGTTGGAGACACGATTGTTGCTATCGACCAGGAAAGCATTAATAGCTGGGCCGAGGCGCGGCTGGGCTTGATCGAGCGGGCTGCAGCCAAAGCGTCTGTGCAGGTGGAGGTTTTACGGCCCAATGGTGCGGCTGTCAGCCGGACATTGGATTTTGCCGAGATTGATAACGAATGGATTGATGGGGAGCTGGCTGGCCGGATCGGGATGTCGATTGCGGTGTATCGCAACGAGATCGGCCCGCTGTTGCCGGATGGTGCCGCGGCTGCAGCAGGATTGAAGCAAGGGGATAAAATCTGGAAGGTGGAGGATAAGCCAACACCGGATTGGCCCAGCTTTACTGCCGCGGTAAGGGCCAGGCCTAATTTACCGACACGCGTCAGTGTGCTGCGGGCGGGGCAGCCATTGGAGTTTCAGGTATTGCCTAAGTCCGTGCAGGAAGGCGATCAGACGATTGGCCGTATTGGCGCTGCGCCTGTTTTGGATATGGATGCCATGCATGCGCTCAGTAAGTCGATGCAATATGGTGTTGTATCGGCTTTGGGGCAGGCCCTGCATCAAACCTGGGCGACTTCTTCACTGTCGCTGAAAATGATGTGGCGTATGGTGCTTGGTAATGTGTCGGTCAAGCAATTGTCCGGCCCGGTAGCGATTGCGGGTTATGCCGGTAAGAGCGCCCAATATGGGTTACGTGCCTACCTGGAATTCCTTTGCCTGATCAGTATCAGTTTGGGAGTGATGAATCTATTACCTGTGCCAGTGCTGGATGGTGGGCATTTGATGTATTATTTCGCCGAAATTTTGCGGGGACGGCCCTTGTCGGAACGCGCCATGGAACTCGGGCAGCGTGTGGGCGTCGGACTCCTCGCGGCGTTGATGGTTGTTGCAGTATTCAATGACCTCACGCGCTTGGTCGGCGGCTGATTAAGCTACCGATCCCATCCTCAATCACAGACTGCCGCAAGCTTGCTTGCTGCCGTCAGATTTGTTTATGAAACCGACCACGATCTCCCTTGCCCTGTTGGCCCTTTATGGCCTAGCTATTCCCGCCTACGCTTTCGAACCCTTTGTTATCAAGGAAATCCGTGTCGAAGGTATTCAGCGCACCGAAGCTGGTACGGTATTCAACTATTTGCCCGTCAAGGTGGGCGATAGGATGGATAACGAAAAGGCGCAGTCGGCCGTCAAGGCGCTGTTTGCCACAGGTTTCTACCGTGATGTACGAGTAGAGGCTGATCAGGGGGTGTTGATTGTTGCATTGGATGAGCGGCCGGTGATTGCCAGCATCCAGATCAATGGCGCTAAGGAATTCGAATCAGATCAGCTGCTCAAAGCCTTGAGAGAAAACGGATTGGCCGAGAGCCGTACCTTCGATCAATCGGTGCTGGGCTCAGCCGAGCAAGAACTGAAACGCCAGTACTACAGCCGCGGTAAGTATGCGGTGCAGATCAAGACGACGGTGAGCCGACTGGAGCGTAATCGGGTCTCCATCGCGTTTGATATCTCTGAAGGCTTGGTGGCTACCATCAAGCAGATCAATCTGGTGGGTAATCAGACCTATGCAGAAAAGGAGCTGAAAGATCGTTTTCAGCTCAACACCGGCGGTTGGTTCTCCTGGTTCACCAAATCCGACCAATATTCCAAGCCCAAGCTACAGGCGGATATCGAGGCATTGCGCTCGTTCTATCTCGATAATGGCTATCTTGAGTTCAGTATTAATTCACAGCAGGTTGCCTTGTCCGACGACAAGAAGGCGATGTTCCTGACAGTGAATCTGGATGAAGGCAAGCAGTACAAAATCAGCGCTGTGCGCTTTTCTGGTGATTTGATCGTTTCGGAAGCTGATTTGGCCAAGTTGGTGGATATTCAGCCGGGTGAGGTGTTTTCACGCGCCAAGATCAATGCGGCAACCGAGCGGATTTCGGATCGACTGGCTGACGAAGGTTATGCGTTTGCGAATGTCAACGCCGTGCCTGAAGTGAATCAGGAGAAATCGGAAGCCGCTTTCACTTTTTATGTGGATCCGGGCCGCAAGACCTACGTAAGACGGGTCAATATCATTGGTAATTCACGGACACGTGATGACGTGATCCGCCGTGAATTGCGTCAGTTGGAAGCCGCGCCATTCGCGGGGTGGAAGGTCAAGCGTTCCAAGGAGCGGCTTGACCTGCTGGGGTATTTTTCAGAAGTGAATATCGATACCCCTTTGGTGGCGGATACCACGGATCAGGTTGACGTGAATGTGACGGTTGTAGAGAAACAGACCGGTAACATCCAGGTGGGTGCCGGTTATTCGCAGTCTGAAGGTATGGTGCTTTCGGGTTCCATTGCACAAGCCAATATCTTTGGTAGCGGTAAGTATCTCAAGCTGGAGTTGAATACCAGCAAGAGCAGCCGTGTTTATGCACTGTCGTTTACCAACCCTTATGCAACACCCGATGGTGTGTCGCGTGGGTTCGACATCTACAAGCGTCGATATGACGCTTCCAAGCTGAATTCAACCACCAATGGCGCATACACGAATGACACGGTGGGAGCGGGTCTGCGTTGGGATGTGCCTGTGTCGGAGTACGACAGCATCAAGTTAGGTCTAACTGCCGAGCGTTCACGCCTGACGGTATTCCCAAATAGCCCTACGCAGTACATCGAATTCGTCAACAAATATGGTGACACCAACCTTACCTACCTGGGGTTGGCCGGATGGGCGCGTGATACACGCGATAGCTCGCTGTTCCCAACCCGTGGCCGCTTGACCTCGGTCAACGGCGAGGTGGCGCTGCCAGGCGGTACGATCCAATACGCAAAACTTACGGCACAACATCAATGGTTTGTTCCGCTCAACAAAACCTTCACCTTCCTTTGGAATATTGAAGGCGGAATAGGTGGAGGATATGCTGGCGACAAGCTACCCTTCTATACCAGTTTCCAGGCGGGTGGCGTAGGCTCAGTGCGTGGCTATGATAGTTCCAGCCTGGGGCCAGTTGATTCGATGAGCAGAAACCTGGGTGGTAACCGCCGACTGGTCACCAATTGGGAGCTACTTTTCCCCATGCCCGGCATGCAGAATAACAAGTCTGTTCGGTTATCGACTTTTGTCGATGGTGGTAATGTCTGGGGCGAGGGCCAGAAGCTGAAATTGGATGATCTACGTTACTCGGCGGGCTTGGCCTTTAGCTGGTTGGCGCCGGTTGGACCGATGAAATTCAGCTACGCCAAACCCCTGAATGCCAAATCGGGCGATAAACTGGAGCGCTTTCAGTTCTCCCTTGGCCAGATTTTCTGATGCACCCCGCCTTTTGGCATGGCATCGCTTTAAACGAGGTAGTCATTGTGAAACGCCTGTTTAGCCTCATTCTCGCCGCCGGTATGTTGACGCCTGCCATGGCGCAAGACATCAAGATTGGTTTCGTCAATCTTGATCGAATCCTGCGTGAGTCAGGCCCTGCGGTAAAAGCCACCAAGAAACTGGAGAAGGAATTCGCTACCCGCGAGACGGACTTGAAAAAGTTGACTGAGCAGGTGCGCAATCGACAGGCCGAGTTGGACAAAGGCGGCCTGACCATGGCCGAGACGGATCGTCGTAACAAAGAACGCGAGTTGGTAAAGCTTCAGCAGGATTTAGCGCGTATCCAACGTGAGTTCCGTGAAGATTTGAATGGTCGACGCAATGAAGAGTTGTCTGGCATCCAGGAGCGTGTTTACAACACCATCCAACAGATTGCCAACGCGGAAAAATTTGATGCCGTGATGCAGGAGGCTGTTTATATCAGTCCCAAGCTGGATATCACCGATAAGGTACTGAAGGCTTTGGCTGAAAAGTAAGTCATGCCGGATTATCGACTGTCTGATTTTGTTGCCCGCTTTGGCGGTGAGCTGCTGGGTACTGATGTAGCGATTCGCCAAGTGGCTGCGCTGGAGACGGCCAAGTCCGATGAGATTGGATTCTTGGCTAACCCCAAGTATGCCAAGCAGCTTGGAAATACCACAGCGGGCGCGGTGGTGTTGAGTACTAAATCCCGTGCCTCTACCGATAAGCCGCGTATTGTGGTTGCAGACCCCTATCTGTACTTCGCCCGTATTTCCACCTTGTTGAATCCGCCTGCCCGACCAGCGTCTGGGGTGCACCCCAGTGCAGTGCTGGCGGCAGGTGTGATGGTGGATGCCACTGCACATATCGGCCCTTTCGTCAGCGTGGGCGAGGGAAGTCACATTGGTGCGAATTGCATATTGGAAGCCGGCTGCCGGGTAGGCAGTGACGTTGTACTTGGTGACGGCACGTGGTTACACGCGAATGTGGTGGTTGCGGACCGGTCCCAGTTGGGTCAACGCGTCATTGTCCACCCAGGCGCTGTAATTGGGTCGGATGGCTTTGGCAATGCCTGGACGGGCGAAGGCTGGTTCAAGATTCCGCAGATTGGCCGTGTGCTGATTGGGGACGACGTAGAGATCGGCGCTGCGACAAGCATCGACCGAGGTGCGTTGGGCGATACGATCATTGAAGATGGCGTCAGGTTGGATAATCAAATCCAGATTGCGCACAACGTGCACATAGGCAAACACACCGCCATGGCGGGTTGTGTGGGAGTCGCGGGTTCAACGCGCATTGGCGCTTATTGCACCTTTGGCGGTAGCGCCATGATTTTGGGGCATCTGGAGATTGCCGATAGGGTCAATATCATGGCGGGCACCCTGGTAGGCAAATCCATCCTTAAGGCAGGTACGTACGTGGGTCAGTATCCAGTGCAGTCGCATGAAGACTGGCTGGCGAATGCTTCGCACCTGCGCCGGCTTGATGCCATGGCAGGGCGATTGAAACAGATTGAACGTAGAGTCGGCCGCGATGATGCTGAACAGGGAGAATGAAATGAACGATACCCAAGTGCAAACCTTGGAAACGATGGATATCCAGGGCATCTTGGATCATTTGCCACACCGTTTCCCTTTTTTGCTGATCGACCGGATTACGGAGCTGGTGCCTGGCGAACATATTGTCGCGTTGAAGAATGTGTCTTACAACGAGCCCTTTTTTGTCGGTCACTTTCCTAAATACCCCGTTATGCCTGGGGTGCTGATTGTGGAAGCAATGGCTCAGGCAGCCGGTGTTTTGAGCTTTCGTACCACGGGTGACAAGCCCAAAGATGGCCATCTTTATTTGTTCGCGGGTATCGACAATGTGCGCTTCAAGGCACAGGTCACGCCCGGTGATCAGATGCTGATCGAAGTGAAGATTGAACGCCGTGTACGTAATATCTGGAAATACAAGGGTGTGGCGCGCGTAGGGGGCAATGTGGTGGCGGAAGCCGACATGATGTGTGCCCAGGTGCCGACAAACGCTGCACCGGCAGCGGGCGCATCGGCTTAAGGAGTCAGCATGTCGCGTATTCATGCCAGCGCCGTTGTGCATCCAGGTGCCCAGTTGGCCGATGATGTTGAAGTCGGCCCTTTCAGCGTTATTGGCGAGCATGTCGAAATCGGTGCGGGCTCACGGGTTGGCCCGCATTGTGTGATTGAGGGGCATACCCGCATCGGTCGTGACAATGTCTTTCACGGCTCGGCGTATATCGGATGCGAACCTCAGGACAAGAAGTACCAGCGTGAGCCTACGCGGTTGGTGATAGGTGATGGCAACAGGATCTACCAATTTGTTACGGTGGCTACCGGAACGGTGCAGGATGAAGGCATCACTAGCCTGGGCGACGATAACTGGATCATGGCCTATGTGCATATCGCCCATGATTGCCGCATCGGCAGCCACACTATCCTGGCCAATAACGCCACGGTGGCTGGGCACGTACATATTGGTGACCATGTATTCCTGGGTGGTTTTACGACTATCCACCAGTTTTGCAAGATCGGCATACATGCCATGACGGCTTTTACCGCCGCTGTGGCGCAGGATATCCCACCGTATGTGACGGCTGCGGGTAACCGCGCCACACCTGCCGGTATCAATAGTGAAGGGTTGCGCCGCCGCGGCTTCAGCAACGAACAGATTCTGGAGATCAAGCGGGCTTACAAGCTTCTGTATCGCCAGAATATGCCGTTGGAGGAAGCCATTGCAGCCATCACAGCACGAGCGGCAGAGCACCCTGAGCTACAGGCGTTTGTTGATTTCTTTCCTACTGCGAGCCGCGGTTTGATCCGCTAAACGCGGCGAACCGTACTTTCATCACCAGCTGAATACTTTGCCTATGCCGTCTCTTCCCAGCGATAGCCTTTTTGATGGCCACAGTGGCCCGCGTGTCGCTATCGTAGCTGGAGAGGCTTCTGGCGACTTGCTCGGCGCGAGTTTGATTCAAGCTGTGCGCCGACGGATGCCTGAGGTGCGTTTTGCCGGTATTGCCGGGCCAAAGATGCAATCTGCCGGAGCCAAGTCACTGTTTCCGATGAGCCGCCTAGCGGTGATGGGCTATGTCGAAGTCATCAAGCGTCTACGCGAGTTGTTGGGTATTCGTGCGACCTTGCGAGAACGGTGCTTGCAGGAAAGGCCTGATCTTTTCATCGGTATTGATGCGCCGGATTTCAACCTGGGGCTGGAAAAGAAGCTAAAGGATGCCGGTATTCCCACGGTACATTACGTCAGCCCCTCGATTTGGGCATGGCGTGGGGAGCGCGTGTACAAGATCAAGGCGGCAACCAACGAAGTGCTGTGTTTGTTTCCGTTTGAAAAGCAGCTTTACGATGCGGTGGATGCCAAAGCCACCTATGTGGGCCACCCGCTTGCTGATAGCATGCCGCTGGTACCCAATCAGGCTGAGATACGTGAAGCGATCGGCGTGAATGAAAACCAGCTGGTGTTTACCTTCCTGCCCGGTAGCCGTATTGGCGAAGTAGGCTACCATGCCGAATTGTTTATCGAGACAGCACGCTTACTGAGTGCGCGGTACCCGGAGGCTGTTTTCCTTGTGCCTTTGGTGACGCGCGAGACACGTGACCTGTTCGATGCTGCCCGTTATACCCACAAAGCGCTTGATCTGCCGCTACGGTTGATGTTTGGACACGCTCAGGAAGCCATGCAGGCGGCTGACGTGATCCTGGTGGCTTCAGGGACTGCGACGTTGGAAGCAATGTTGGCCAAACGGCCGATGGTGATTACCTATAAGTTGTCGGACACTACCTATCGCATGGTGCGCAAAAAGATGCGCTTGCCTTATGTGGGCTTGCCCAATGTGATTGCAGGGCGCTTCGTGGTGCCCGAATTGTTGCAGCATGAGGCGACACCCGAGAACTTGGCCCAGGTATTGGGCAACTATGTTGAATCGAAAAAGCTGGGTGCTGCCTTGACGGAACTCTTCACCCACCAGCATGAGTCATTGCGGCAGGACGCAGCCGAGCGCGCAGCTGATGCGGTCGTTGCCTATTTGCGGAGACCGGCGTGAGCGCTTTGGTTTGTGGTGTGGATGAAGCAGGCCGCGGCCCGTTGGCGGGCGCGGTGTTTGCCGCCGCAGTGATTTTGGGGGAGGACCACGGCATTACCGGCTTGGCGGATTCCAAGATACTAACGGCGGCCCGGCGCGAACACTTGTTTGTTGAGATTCAAGCCAAAGCGTTGGCCTGGTCGATTGCGACAGCCAGTGTGGAGGAGATCGACCAACTCAATATTCTGCACGCCACGATGCTGGCGATGCAACGCGCGGTTGCTGGCTTAGCTACACCGGCAACAGAAGCGCTGATCGATGGTAACCGAGTGCCGAAGGGTTTGCCTTGCCCTGGCCGCGCCATAGTGAAGGGCGATGCACTGGAGCCTTGTATTTCGGCGGCTTCCATTTTAGCGAAGGTGGCGCGGGATGCTGAATTGGCCCGCCTGCATCTTGAATTCCCTATGTATGGATTTGCGATACACAAGGGATACCCGACCCAGGCGCACCTGGCCGCGCTACAGGCTCATGGACCATGCGGGCAGCATCGACGTAGCTTCGCACCTGTACGGGCCGCCATGGGTGCTGCTCAAGCCAGTTTGTGGTAAGTCTCGCTACTCACCGCTAAGAACCTGTCTAGAGTCTGCTGTGCGTCAGCAATACGGTGTTGAAAACCCCCTCGGAATGCGCATACCACTTGTAAACGCCGTTTCCTCGGCTGTTTTCGCCTTGTCTTGCCCTAGCTCGCGAGACTTTAGGAACCTGTTTACTGACCTTACTGCGCAGCCCATGAGCCCTGATAATGGGCGCGCAGGAAGATATTGAGCAGGTTCTAACACTTCTTATTTGTCATTACGCTCTGCTGGCAACTAATATCCAACCGTTGCGCTACATCATGGCGCGCCAAGCAGCCAGCATATGCTGACGGGAGCAGGGCTAGATGTTTGTCATCATCGGTTATGTTTTCATGTGCGTCTGTATCCTGGGTGCCTACGCCATGCATGGCGGTCATCTGGCGGTGTTATGGCAGCCTTCGGAAATCGTCATCATATTTGGTGGTGGCATCGGTGCCATGATCGCAGCCTATGGCTCATCGCTAAAAAGTATTGTGAAGGCATTGCCCAGCGTCTTTAAAGGCAGTGCCTATGGCAAGACTTTCTACATGGACCTATTTGCGCTGTTGTTCGAAATCCTTTCCAAGGTACGCAAAGAGGGGTTGATGTCGGTTGAGGGCGATATCGAGAATCCTGACGCGAGCCCGCTGTTTTCCAAATATGCCACCGTCGCCAAAGACCACCACGTCATCGAATTTATTTGTGATTACCTGCGCCTGATGGTGGGTGGCAATCTGAATGCCTTTGAAATTGAAAACCTGATGGATGTGGAAATCGAGGCGCATCACCATGAGGCAGAGGTACCGGCACAATTCATGGCCAAGCTAGGTGATGGTCTGCCGGCGTTCGGTATCGTGGCGGCGGTGATGGGGGTGGTGCATACCATGGGTTCCCTGCACCTGCCACCAGCTGAGCTGGGCAAGTTGATTGGTGCGGCGCTGGTGGGTACCTTCATGGGGATTTGGCTGGCGTATGGCTTTGTCGGCCCACTCGCAACCGTGTTGGAAACCAAGGTCAACGAGGGCACACGGATATACCAGACCATCAAAGTAACCTTGCTGGCCAGCTTGAATGGTTATGCCCCGCAGGTGGCGGTGGAGTTTGGCCGCAAGGCGATGGAAGGCCATATGCGTCCTTCCTTCCTTGAACTTGAGGAATACGTGAAGAATAAAAAAGGCTGATATCAACAAGCCCATAGGTTGATAGGCAAGGAATCGCACCATGAGTGATGACTCGCAACGCCCGATAATCGTCAAGAAGATAAAGAAGGGGGGGCATGGCCACCATGGTGGCGCATGGAAGATCGCCTATGCCGACTTTGTGACGGCGATGATGGCGTTCTTTCTGCTGATGTGGTTGCTGGGCTCTGCCACCAAGGGGGATTTGCGCGGTATCGCCGATTATTTTCAGAATCCACTCAAGGTAGCCCTAAGTGGTGGATCGGGTGCGGGTGAGTCGAATAGCGTCATGCAGGGTGGCGGCTTGGATTTGTCGAAAAAAGCTGGTGCGCATCGTCGTAGCCCGGACCCGGGCGACAAGAAAATTCTCGATCAGTTGAAGAAAAAGCTTGAGGAGGCACTGAAGAGTTCCGCCACAGGCAAGCTGGCGCAGTACAAGGATCAGATCCTGCTCGATATCACACCCGAAGGCTTGCGTATCCAGATCGTCGACCAACAGAACCGACCTATGTTCAAGAGCGGCAGCGAGCAGATGGAAGGGTATGCGGCGGATATTCTCAAGGAAATCGCCGCCATTCTCAATGAGGTACCTAATCGTCTGTCGCTCTCGGGCCATACCGACTCAGCGGGTTTTTCTGGTGGTGATGCCAACTTCAGTAACTGGGAGCTATCGGCGGACCGGGCCAACTCATCGCGCAGGCAACTGATTACCGGTGGCCTTGGCGGGGCAAAAATACTCCGCGTGGTGGGTTTGGCGGATTCCGTCCCATTTGATACCGCCAATCCAGCCAATCCGGTGAATCGGCGCATCAGTATCATTGTGCTGAACAAGGAGGCGGAAGAGAACATCATGAAGCTGGCGGGTAAAGCTGCAGGAGAAACCGAAAACGTCGGCGATGCGGAAACGGCGGCTGCCGCCATTAACGAGGCCGTCGGGCCTGGTGCCGCCAAGCCGTGAATCCGGCGCTGATCGGCCTTCTGATCCAGGTGAACGCAGGCTTTTTTGCTTGGCTGCTGCTGTGGTATTTGGGCAGTCCCTTGATCTGGTGGTGGCCCTTGCAAGCGCTTGGGGCACTATTGCTTAGTGTGGTTGCGCGGCAGCCTCGCTGGTGGTGGTTGATAAACGCCAGCTTTGTGCCTGCCGTGGTATTGGCGCTTCGATTGGACTGGCCACCATGGTTATACCTGTTGGCCTTTGTTTTTGCATGGCTGTTGTTTGGCCGTATTGATCGTAGCCGTGTGCCACTTTATCTCAGCAATCGCGCCGCGCTGCGCGCCCTGGATAACCTGGTGCCGGAGCAGGGCAAGGTGCTGGATCTCGGGGCGGGCACGGGTACGGTGCTGGCGTGGTTGGGGCGGCGGGCGGATATCCAGGTGGAAGGTGTGGAACACGCCTGGCTTACCTGGTTGATTGCTCGCTTACGGTTGGTATTGAAGGGCAGCAAAGCCAAAGTGTGGCGGGGAGAACTGATGCAAGCCCCCTTGGCTGATTACGATGTCGTGTATGCCTTTTTGTCGCCGGCAGCGATGCCGGCATTGTGGGCCAAGGCGAAACGGGAGATGTCCTCTGGCAGTCTCCTGGTCAGCAATACCTTCGAAGTGCCGGGTGTGCCGGCGGATAAGGTAATCGAACTCAACGACTGGAAGGGTGCGAGTCTTTATCTATGGCGAATGCCTTGACTGCAGCGACCCCCCCGGGCTCTACGGGGCGCAACAAGACCAATAACGAGGCGTGGCTCGACTTCTGGGCTGCCCGGCCGCTGCCGATTCTGCAATCGACCAAGGCAGCGCTGACCGGTTATGTCGGCAAGTCCGAAGCGGCACGTACCGATGATGTTGTCGACCTTGTCCTGCGTGATCCGTTGCTGACAGCGCATGCGTTAAGACATATCAATCAGCGGCGTCGTTCCAGCATGACGGCCGATGTGGTTTCTCTTGAGAACGTCATCCTGCTGATGGGGTTGGAATCCTTCGTCAAGAAATTCACCGCGCTGCCTACGGTCGAGTCGGTTTTGCTGCCAGCGCATCAGGCTCGTTACTTCTCATTGTTACGCCATATCGCTACCGCTCGTTTGGCAGCCAAGCTGGCGCGCGAGTTTGGCGTACTTCGCTATGACGCCCGACTGGACGAAATTTACGTCACAGCGCTTCTGGCTGATCTGCCGGTGATGCTGCGTCATATCGATGTGGGGATGAATGAGCCGGTACCCCCTGTGGAGCTGGCTTCAGTCATGCTTCCCTTGTTTGCACGCTGGCGTTTGCCCGAAGTATTCAATGCCTTGCTGGACGATACGGTTGCCAGTAACCAGCGCAGCATGTTGCACCAAACCGCCTTGCGTCTGGCCGAGCATCTTCAGCTTGGCTGGTGGCAGGCCGGCATTGCAGATGAGGTGCACAGGGCAGGGCATGCCCTGGGTATCGAGCAATACACGGTATGGGAGATAATCTGCCGTACCTTGCTGCACTTTGCCCGCAATGACTGGCCCTACCCGCAGATTTTCCCGCCGGCGCGTTGGTTGCCGATGATCGCGGGCGATTGGCCCAAGCCGCAGGTCAAAACCGAAAAGGCTGAGACTAAACCCGCCGAAGCCAGCCGTCCCACTGTGCAGGATATCCTGCGTGAATTGCAGCATGCAGGCCAAAGTGGTGCTTCTTTCAATCAGATCATGGGCCTGACGATTCGAGCGCATTCCGATGGGATTGGCCTTAAACGGATTGTTTTCGGCCTGCTGCTGGCGGGCCAGAATGCATTGAAAACGCGTTATATCGTGGGCGCGGCAGAGAATGACCCGCTGCGTACCTTCCATATCGACCTCAGTGCACCGCATATTTTCACCAAGCTCATGCTCAAGCCGCAGTCGATCTGGATCAATGCGACCAATCGGGGTCAGTTTGAATCGTTATTACCCCGGGGTTTGCGGCAGGCGATCGGGCAGGGTGAGTTTCTGGCGATGTCGTTGTTTGTCGAAAACAAGCCGGTTGGCATCTTCTATGCCGACAATCGCGGTGAACCTGTCACGGAGTCCCAGTACAATGCCTTCAAGCAGGTATGCCTGATGGCAGGGCAGTCGCTTACCAGACAGGCCAAGCGGTTGGAGTTGGGCAGCTAGCACTTGCAGTCGTCTTATTGGATATTAACTCGCAGGGTCGGCATCGCCGGCCCTGGTTGTTTTAAAAGGTAGTACCCGTACGATGGAAGTCATACAGTCCCGTCAGAATCCCCTCATCAAGACTTGCACCAAACTGGCAGCCAATCGACGCGAGCGATTGAAGACCGGCTTGAGCTTGCTTGATGGCCCGCATCTGATTACAGCTGCATTGGATGCCGGCCAGCCGTTGCAGCGTATCCTGGTGGCGGAACAGGCGCTGGAAAAGCCCGAGATTGCGCAGTTGCTGGTACGAAGCGATGCACCAAAAAGTGTCGTGGCCGATGGTATGTTTGCTGAACTGAGCGAGCTTGAGTCAAGCAGCGGCATCCTGGCTATCTGGCCTTTCCCTGTGGCGCCAGAGGCTGTGCAGGCGGGCTGGGTATTGGCGCTGGATGGGGTGCAAGACCCTGGCAATGTCGGCTCGATATTACGAACGGCTGCGGCGGCATGTGTGCAGCAGATCTGGTTGAGCCCGGCTTGTGCTGATGTGTACTCCCCCAAAGTGCTCAGAGCCGGGATGGGGGCGCACTTTCTCGTGCCAATAGTGGAACGAGCTGACTTACCGGTGTTGTTGGCGGCGTTCGAGGGGCAGCGGGCTGTTACGGCGCTTGATGGCAGCGTTTCACTCTACCAGGCGCGGTTGACAGGGAGTATGGCATTGGTGATGGGCAGCGAAGGCATGGGCGTCAGCCCGGCGGTGCTGGATCTGGCGACCTTGCGCTTATGTATACCGATGCAGGCAGGGCTTGAGTCGCTCAATGTGGGGGCCGCGGCGGCCATCTGCCTGTATGAACGGGTACGCCAATCAGCTGGTTTGTGAGCCCAGGCCCAGCCGGCGCCGCAAAATGCTGCCATCAACTAGCATGATGATATTGCCGGTTACCGCGCAAATAATGCCCAGCACGGTATAGATATGCCAGACAAAGCCTTCAAACCAACTGGACAACAGCAGCGCGACAATAGGTACGGCGACGGCAATGTAGCCGGATTTAGCTGCCCCTATCCGCCCCATCAGGGTTAAATAGGCGGCAAAGGCCAGTACAGAGCCGAATACCGCCAAATAAAGCAGTGATGCGATGTAGCTGGGACGGGTATCAAATTCGAGGCTTTGGCCAGACAGTACGGTGAAGAGCAATGCCAAGCTCCCACCAAACAGCATGCCGTAGCCGATGGTGGGCAGTAACGGCGTACCGATATTTCGATTGTACTGTGCTGACATATTTCCGATGGAAGCAACGACTGCCGCCCCGAGGCCACAGCCGATGCCAAACCACGCATTCGTGCCGTTGACGTGGCTCAATTCTGGCCAGAACACCAGCCCAATCCCGATGACACCCAAGCCGGCACCCAGTAATGATTTGGCATCAATGGCTTTGCCAAAGGCCAGCCGCATGCCGATCAGATTGAAGATCACCATGCTGGAATTCAATACAGCCATCAAGCCAGAGGCAATATGCTGTTCAGCCTCATACACCAGCATATAGCTGATGCCGAACATCAATATCCCCTGTGTTACTACCCCTAGCCATTCCGCCACATTGAGCCATAGCCGGTGTTTCCTCAGCCAGCACCAAGTCAGCATCAGCAGGCCAGCCAACAAAAAGCGGTAGGCGACTGAAGCTGTAGCGGGTATTACCCCATATTGGAAGGTGATCGCCAGCCAAGTCGAGCCCCAGATGAGGGTAGCGATGGCATAAAGCAGGGCATTGGGCATGGCGTGGTCTCGTTGCGGGTTACCCTGCACAGTAGACCTAAGCCAAACGGGCAGGTAGGCACGCCTGTTTGCTTATCGGGTTGACTGTCATGGTAGTGTCGACATGACAGTCAGCAAGACTGTCATGTAAATATGACTTCAAGCCACGGGGATGGAGGGTAAAGAGGCGCTACGAGAGCCGGGCTGGGCAAGGTTGTCTTGCAGATGGTAGGTAAATACCAGCGAATACTTGGTTTGATCGACGCGATTCCAGCCAGCCGCATGAAATGTCATGGCGTGGAAAAACACCACATCACCTGCTTCGAGTTCTGGGAAGACAGCTGTTTCAATCAGCGCTTGGTTTTCTGGCAGGTCGGGACGAAGAAAAGCACGGTTTTCGAACCGGTCCACATCCATGTCCATCTTGTGGGTTCCGGGCAAAAAGCCAAGACAGCCATTCTCCCGATGCTCCTTACCCAGTGCCAGCCACACAGAGACGAGGTTGTTGTTGGCAAAGTTCCAGTACCGGATATCCCGATGCCAATGCGTGACACTGGAAAACGCGGGCTGTTTGGTCATCAGGCTATTGTGGTGCGCCTGGGAGAGGGCAACCTGTTCGCCCGCCAGCAATTGCTTTAACCGCCCAGCCAGCGGCGCGCTCAGCGCCCAGTCGCGAAAGGCGGCGTCACGCTCGAAAACCTGTAGCAAGCGTCGGGCAGTGCGGCCGCCAGCGGCATCACGCGAGGCGGGTGCGCCGGGGTAACGTGTGTCAGCCTCATATTCAATGGGCTCCCGTGCTTGAGCCAGTTGTGCTTGGCCTGCTGCCAGGATGCGCTGGCAGAGCGCGGTATCTGCTAAGCCTCGGGCGATAAAGAAACCATGTTGCTGAAATGAAGCGACTTCCGCGGGTGTAAACGAAGCGAGAGACATAGAGGGTTCTGGCAAGGTAAAAGGGATAGGTACTGGAATGGGGTAAGGAGGGCATTCTACGCTTGGCCAGCCGGCAAGGGCATTGTGCTGGCGCAAATGAATGGCTCTAAGAGCCTGTCTAAAGTCTGCTGCGCGTCGGCAAAACGGCGTTGAAAACACCCTTGGGATGCTCATTTACCCTATGTAAACTCCGCTTCCTCGGCTGTTCTCGCCTTGTATTGCTCTAGCTCGCGAGACTTTAGACCGGTTCTAAACAAGCTAGCGGAAATAGTTATTGAGCAAGAAAGGTTGCATTCCTTGAACTAAAGGCCGTTAACGTGGTATCTCCCCATCACTGCGCTTTGACCGACGGCGGACCCCCTTGGGGCATTGCCGGTATACAGGGTTAAAGACGGTTGCCGCGTCATTTTTGCTATTCAGGAGCCGAACGTTATGTCTACTCCAATCAAGATCCAGGCTGATTTACCCGTGGCGTGGCATTTGGATGTTCCCCCCATAGGTAGCGATGGGGTGTTACTGTTGCGCGTATTGGCCCTGCTGGAAGCGGTGCCGTCCAATTACAACGAGGATGACTCTGCCGAGACCCTGCGCTGGCAAGGGTTGGAAGCGCGGGTTGACCTTTGCTTATTGTTGTTGGGGCAGCTTCTGCTTCGTGACGGTGTATTGCCGCAGGTCTGCGCAATCGAACTCAGTGGCGAAGGTGCTTGCTGGACCCATCCTCAATTGTTGCGTGTTGGCGAGCGCGGTACCCTGGCGTTGTATCTATCCCCACGTATTCCCCAGCCTTTGTTGCTGCCCGCTAGCTTGACGGATGTGCAGGCAAAGGAAGGTGGCAGTTGTTTGGTGCAGGCCAAGTTTGAGTTGGGTGATATTGAATTGCAAGATTGGTTGGACAAGACCATTTTCCGGCGCCATCGGCGCGAAATCTTTGAACGTAAGCATGTGCATGATGAATGAGCTTCCCCCCGAGTGGGCCGATTGGCTGGCCTCTGAAACAACCCAACCTTATTGGCATGCCCTCCAGCGTTTTCTTGCTCAGGAAGCGGCTGCAGGTAAACAGATCTATCCACCACCTGCTGACCGCTACGCGGCCTTGGCAGCCTTGGCGCCCGACGACGTCAAAGTGGTGATTCTTGGGCAGGACCCGTACCACGGCGAGGGGCAAGCACATGGCCTCAGTTTTTCTGTGCCGCATGGTGTGGCACCGCCGCCATCATTGCGGAATATCTTCAAGGAGATCGCGCGTGACCTGGGCCATTCTCCGCCTCAACATGGCAATCTGATTCAATGGGCGCGACAAGGTGTCTTGTTGCTTAACAGCGTACTGACGGTGCAGGCGGATGCGGCGGGTTCCCACCGTAAGCGTGGTTGGGAGCGCTTTACGGATGCGCTGATTGCAAAACTGTCGGCCGAGCGGGAAGGGTTGGTTTTTCTGCTTTGGGGCAGTTATGCCGAAGCCAAAGCGGCCCTGATTGACCAGCAAAAGCATCTTGTCCTCACATCTGCCCATCCATCACCATTGTCGGCCTATCGCGGTTTTCTGGGCAATGGGCATTTCTCGGCGACCAGCCGTTACTTGAGTGAGCATGGCCGGGCTCCCATTGACTGGGCGCTTACCTAGGCTGTTTGGATTGCGCCAAGTGCTTATTCAAGATCTCACTGCGCAGCTGTGATTATTCCAATGCCTTGCAAAGGTCTCAAAATGCAAAAACGCCACGATTACATGATCGTGGCGTTTTTGCTGAGGCCGATGCAAGCGCCAGATGTCGGGTCAGACGCCCAGTTCTTCCACCCAGGCTAAGGCCGAAACGTGGGCTTTGTTGAGCATCTCCGGCGTAATCTGCAACTGCTCGCACAAGCTTGGCACGTCTGTCATGTCGGGGTCTTCACAGGCTTCGGCAAGCTCCAGGAAGGGCCCATACATGCCAAAGCGGGTAAGCAGGGCCTCCGACACCGAATCGGGCAACAGCAGGGTTTCGAGGATTTTCTCCATCGGCATGTCCAGCATCACATCCAACAAGGAGAAGACACCCACAATAAACAGGTTATCGCGGTCGGTACCATCAAGCAGATGGCTACCCAGCAATTCGACCAAACGCCCGCGTGTAACGGCTGTTTTCATGAGGGCCGGTGGTGTGCCGGCATCGGAACTGGCAGTAACCAGCAACAGCGTCAGCCAGCGGTAAAGCTTTTGGTAGCCCAGGATGGTGACAGCATGGCGGAAAGAATGGATTTCACAGGAAAGGCCAAAGCCTGCTGAGTTGATATAGCGCAAGAGTTTGAACGACAGCGCGACATCGCGTTTGAGCGCGTTCTCGATCTCGGTGATTTCGGCGTTATTCCTCAGCATATTCAGCAAACTGAGGATATTGGCGTAGGCCGGGTTGATGACCTTGGCCGATAGCGTTTCAGGGTGGGCGAAGTAGTAGCCTTGGAAGCAATCGAAGCCGACATCAAGGCAGAATTTGAACTCGTCCTTGGTCTCCACTTTTTCGGCAACCTGCAATACAGGGAATTTACGTAGTTCTGTGGATAGCGACTTCGTGTTCTCGAGCCCCAGTTCCTGCACATCCAGCTTTACGTAATTGGCAAACTCCAGGAACGGCGCAGTCTGTGGAGTATAGGTAAAGTCATCGAGTGCAATACCAAAACCCTGGGCGCGCAACTCCTTGGCACGGGCCATTAGCTCTGGTGTGGCATTCACTGATTCAACAATCTCAAGCACCACCCTCTGGGGATGCAGTAGCTCAAGAAAGTTGCTTTCCAGCATGGAGGTGGCAACGTTCACGAACGCCAATTTACTGCCCACCAGCCAGTCGGCACCCATGTTCGACAGGGTATTGACCAGCACATTCGTACCAGCCTGCATATCGCTGGAAAACTCGGCAGTGACAGACGATTGGTCGAGTCGGAATAGCAACTCGTAGCCAATGATCTGCTGTTGGCGATTCAAGATAGGTTGACGGCCGATAAAGGCAGTGTTCTGCATGTAGCCTCGCGAAGCACCCAAGCGAAAAAGAGTAGAACGGCGGACTTCAGTTTATGTTGGCCGCCAGTTGGATTGGTAATTTATGACTTAGCCCTTATTGGTCAACATCTCAAGAAATTGCGTTGTCTTGATGGCGGAATTATCCGAATGCTGCGTATCTTCAATCATGCTTTCCATATCCAGTACGAGCACTACCGAGCCGTCGCCGGAAAGGGTTGCACCGGCAATACCGCGTGGCCGGATATTCTGTAAAGGCTTAATCACGACATCATCGCGGCCGATGAAGCTATCGATCGCCAGAATGAAGGAGTGCTCGGCAGCCTGCATCAGCACGCCAAACTGAGGCGTTTGGGTGGCTTCCCAACCGATAAGGCGCGCGAGAGAGCGAACCGACAAAATCTCGTCCCGCACCACAATGGTGGCCCGGCCCGACACTTCCTGAATCTGTTCGGATCGGATGGGGATAATTTCCCTCACCATGGCGAGTGGTACGGCGAACGGTTGGTTGCAGACACGCACCACCAGTACAGGCAGGATGGCCAGTGTCAGCGGCAGGGAGATGGAAAAGCGAGATCCTTCGCCAACCGTTGACTGAATGTCGATGCGGCCGTTAAGCCCAACGATATTGGTCTTCACCACATCCATGCCGACGCCGCGGCCGGAGACACTGGAAATCTGATCCTTGGTCGAGAAGCCGGGAAGGAAGACAAGCTGGAGCGCCTGTTTGTCATCCATGCTGTTGGCTGCTTCAAGGTCAATCAGGCCTTTTTCCACGGCTTTACGGCGCAGTACATCGGGCCGCATCCCTTTACCATCATCGACAATTTCAATCAGGATATGATCGCCGACCTGGGTGGCGGTCAGTTGCACAATACTCTTGCTGGGCTTGCCGACGGCGATACGTTCTTCGATGGTCTCCACGCCGTGGTCAACCGCATTGCGCACTAAGTGCACCAATGGGTCGTTCAGGTCTTCCAGCATGGTTTTGTCGAGTTCGGTTTCTTCGCCGGTGATCACCAACTCGACGTCTTTACCTAACTGACGCGCCAAGTCGCGTGCCAACCGTGGGTACTTCTGGAACAAGCGCCCGATGGGCTGCATGCGGGTCTTCATCACCGCATTTTGCAGGTCGCCCACCAAGAGATCGAGCTGGCCAATGGCTTCATCCAGCGCTTTTAGCGTGGTGCTGTCGGTTTTGCCGTTCAGTATGTCGGTACGAAGTGTTGTCAGGCGGTTCTTGGTCAGGCCGATTTCACCGGAGAGGTTGAGTACCTGATCAAGCCGGTTGGTATCAATCCGGATGGTGGTTTCTTGCGTGGCCAACTGCTGGCTGGGCCCTGGGGCCTTAGCCGTCTGCTGCGCAGCGGCAGGGCGAAGGCTGGGTTCTTTGGATGCCGTTTGGCCGGGAACGACTGCTGTTGGTTTTGGTGCGACGACGGCGGGCGCTGCGGCAACAGGTGCTGGTGCCGGGCTCGGCGCAGCCGATGCTGCCGGCGCCTGTCCTGTTACGGCTTGGTGCATTGATGCCCAATCAGGTTCACCCGGCTTGCCAGCACTGACCGGGGCTGGCGCTGCTGCGGCTGGTGCTGGGGTTGGAGCTGGAGCTGGAGCTGGAGCTGGAGCAGCGACTGCGGCCACCGCTTTGCCTTCGAGCGCAGCATCCAATTGTGCCAGTAAACTTGAGTCGGCCTGTGCCGGTTGCCGTCCTTGGGACATGGAACCAAACATTTCACGGACGACACCCGTAGCGGCCAAGATCACATCCATCAGCTCGGGCGTCAGCTTCAGTTCGCCAACCCGCAGCTTGTCGAACAGGTTTTCTGTACGGTGGCAAAGATTGATCAGCGCATCGACATTCAGAAACCCCGCACCACCCTTGATGGTGTGAAAGCCCCGAAAGATGTCATTCAGTAAATGCTTGTCCTCTGGTCGCTTCTCCAGCTCGACCAGCTTGTTATCCACGTCAGAAAGCAACTCCGAGGATTCGGTCAAGAAATCCTGGAGCAGCTCTTCCATGCCGGCAAAGTCGCTCATAGCGTCGTCCTTCTGGCCTTACTGACCGGATTCAGAAACCAAGACTGGCAAGCAGGTCGTCTACCTGCTCTTGGTTGGTTACAACGTCGGAACGGCCTTCTGCATTGTAAACCGGGCCATTCTCCAAGCCGCCTTCTTCCTCTGGTGCAACCAAGGGTTTGATAGCACCCGTGGGTGAGAACTGCACTAGGAACTCTAGCAGACCGCTCTCCATCTCTTTGGCCATCTCGACAACCTTTTTGATCACCTGGCCGGTCAGATCCTGGAAATCCTGCGCCATCATGATTTCAAGTAGCTGCTCGTTCGTGGCGCGCGCCTGGTCACTACTTTGTCTGAGGTGTTCACGTGTCTTGCTGGCAAGCTGCTTGAATTCCTCGACAGAAAGCTGATTGGCAAACAATTTGTCCCACTGTTCGGCCAGCGACTTTGACTCGGACTCGATCTGGTTCTGCATGGGCTGCGCCAGGTCCACAGCATTCAGCGTACGGTTCGCTGCTTGCTCGGTCAGAGTCGCGATGTAGGAGAGCCGGTCACGGGCATCGGGAATGGCTGCAGCGGCTTTTTCCAATGACTTGTCGTACCCCATGTCATGCAGCGCATCGTGCACCTTGCGTGTCAGTTGTCCAATGCTGGCAAACATAGAACGCGCAGGGTCTGTCTGCATATCCAGTGGGGCGGCAGGCGGCGCGGCAGCTGCTGGGCTCTCGCTTGCTGCACTGGGTGCCGGTTCTGGCGCACTGGGGGGGGCGCTGCTGGAGGCACTGACGATGCTGTCGAACAAATCTTGTAGTTCGTCGGAGTCGCCGCTATTGATAGCTTTATCGCTCACGTTGCACTCCTGTCTTACTTATTAATCGTCTGGAAGATTTTGGCTAGCTTCTCGTCCAGCGTCGCGGCCGTGAAGGGCTTCACGATGTAGCCGCTGGCACCTGCCTGGGCGGCCTCGATGATGTTTTCCTTCTTGGCTTCTGCAGTAATCATCAGGAAGGGCAAGTGCTTGAGCGTTGCATCACCACGTACTGCTTTCAGCAACTCGATTCCAGTCATATTCGGCATGTTCCAATCCGATACAACGAAATCAAAACTGGTGGACTTGAGCTTGTGTAGTGCAACTTGTCCATCTTCCGCCTCCTCGACGTTGCTATAACCCAGCTCTTTGAGCAGGTTACGCACGATGCGACGCATCGTGGAGAAGTCATCGACCACCAGGAACCGTATATTTTTGTCCGACATGTCTTGCTCCATGAATCCCGTTAGGCAACCGGGTTCGCGGTTAACCGCGGTTCGTCTGAATCAGCTTTGCAGGTAGGGGGTAATCGTTTCCGCCAACACGAAAGGATCGAACTTGGCAACGTAGGCATCTACGCCGACGCTGCTGCCCATGGCTCGGTTGGCATTCGATGACAACGAAGAGTGCATGACGACAGGGATACCCCTGAAGCGCGGGTCGGACTTGATATGCTTGGTCAGAACATAGCCGTCCATTTCCGGCATTTCCGCATCGACCAGAATCAGTTTCAAGGACTGACTGAGTGGTTCGCCGTCATGTTGGTGACGACTGGCAATGTTTTGTAGTTTGTCCCAGGCTTCCGCACCATTGTTGGCTTGGTGGTACTTGACGCTGATCTTGTCCAATACGCTGATGATTTCCTTGCGCGCAACCATCGAGTCATCGACGAAGAACATGAATTTTTCTTGATCGATAGAAACGGAGGGGATATCGGGTACGAAGGTTTCGCCGATGACAGTGGCGAGGATTTGTTCTACGTCCAGAATGGAAATCAGTTTGCCGTCGTCGAGTTCGGTGATGGCGGTGATGAGCGCCTGATTTCCGGCCAGCATGCTTTCGGGCGCACGCACCTTGTTCCAGTCAACCCGGATGATGCGGTCTACCGAGTGCACCAGAAATCCCTGAGTGTGCTTGGAAAACTCGGTGACGATCATCGTGTCTTCCGCTTGCGGATTGACATCGTTGGGGTTGATGAACTTCGCCAGGGAAATGACCGGGATGATATTGCCCCGCAGTGAAATCACACCTTCGACGCCGACAGGCATATTGGGTGTCTTGGTGATCTTGGGTGTCTGCGATACTTCACGCACCTTGAACACGTTGATACCGAAGGTTTCTCGCGTGCCGAGCGAAAACAAGAGAATTTCCATCTTGTTCGAGCCCGCAAGTTTGGTGCGAGCATCGACGCTATCGAGCAGAGTGGAGTTTGCTGAAGACATTGAAAATTCCCTTGTGCGCTTTGACTGGCTTACTTTGTCGGTGGCAACGAATTGCGCAGCATGTTCACAACGGCTTCTGTGAGCTTGTGTGCTTCAAACTTGGCCACGTAGCCATCTACCCCCACCGATTGGCCGAGTTTCTGGTTCGACATGCCCGATAGCGAGGAATGCATCAGAATGGGAATACCGGCGAAGCGAGGGTCGCTTTTGACTGTCTTGGTCAGCATGTAGCCGTCCATTTCCGGCATTTCTACGTCGGTCAGGATCATATGCACATAGTCTCTGATCGGTTTGCCGGCAGCTTCAGCTGTCACAGCAATACGCTGTAGCTCATCCCAGGCGCGCTTGCCGTTGATGCATTCGACGTAATTGAGTTCGAGCGCTTCCAAGGTGCGCTGGATTTGCTTGCGGGCAACAGCCGAGTCATCGGCGTAAAAGACGGTTTTGCCCACCACGTCACTTTGGGGATGGATGCCACGGAATTCGGCGGAATCGTCGACCTTGTTGGTTTCCGCCAATACTTTTTCAACGTCCAGCATCATGACCAGCTTGCCGGATTCCAATTCGGTTACGGCTGTCACGAGCCCGCGCATGTTGTTGTTGAGAATCTCCGGCGGAACGCGCATCTGCGACCAATCCAGCCGCAGAATCGTATCAACGGCCTCGACTAGGAAGCCCTGTGTATGAACGTTGTACTCCGACACAATCATGATTTCTGGCTTGCTGCTGGTCTGTACGCCAACATATTTCGCGAGATCTATCACGGGAATCAGATTTCCACGCAGGCTGACCATGCCCTCAACGGCGTCCGGCATTTCCGGTGCCTGGGTGATCTCTGGGGTACGCATGACTTCGCGCACCTTGAACACATTGATGCCAAAGTTTTCGCGCCGGTTGGAGCGTTCATCCAGACCCAGAGTAAACAGGAGTATTTCGAGCTTGTTGGTACCGGCAAGCTTGGTGCGAGCATCGATTTTTTTGAGCAAGTCGGACACAGTTTCGACTCCGCAAGGGTGTTATGGTGCCTATCATCTGGATAGGCTTCGCTTTGGAAGGGGTATCCGGATGTCAATTATTTCGAATGCTCTGCCCGGTGCTGATACTGGCAGACAGTCATGCTTTCACTAGTTACAACATGCCGTGCTTTTGTTATGGGTGCCGCTCTGTTGGAATGCAAGCCAGACGTACGTTGCAGCACTTTGGCTCCGAACTTTTATAATCCAAAAGATACGCATCAACAAGGAAGTCCAGATTGGCTGCGCCGCCTAGTGAATCAGTTAAACCAGAAGATAAGATCGACCGGGCCGAGCTTGAACAGGCGTTTTCCCTGTTCACAGAGGCCTCGCGCCAATTGGTCGAGTCTTATCATGAACTCGAACAGAAGGTCAGTTCGCTGACGGATGAGTTGGCGGTGGCCAACGGTGCATTGCGTCAGCAATTCGAGGAGAAAGTGGCGTTGTCAGGCCGGCTTGAAGCATTGCTTGCGGCGCTGCCGGGGGGCGTTGTTGAGTTGGATACCGACGAACAGGTCATTACGATGAACCCTGCTGCGGAGAAAATCCTCGGCCGGCAATTGATTGGTGAGGATTGGCGTGATGCTATTCAATCCGGCCTGGTATCGACAGCCGTGGACAGTGATTGGCTGTTTACGACGGATAGCGGCCAGGAAAAACGCTTGAGTATCGTGACCAGCCAACTTACAAGCGGCGAGCGTATTTTGTTGATCCATGATTTGAGCGAGAGCTGGCGCTTGCGTCGTCAGTTGGAGCAGCACAAGCGTCTGGCTGCAATGGGGGAAATGGCGGCGGGCCTTGCGCACCAGTTGCGCACGCCACTTGCTACCGCCTTGCTCTATACCGCCAGTTTGGCCAAGCCGCAGTTAGGTGAAGTGGAGCGCGTGAAATTCGGCCAGAAATCATTGGCGCGTCTGCGGCACCTGGAGATTCTGATCCAGAATATGCTGCAGTTTGTTCGCGGACAACAAGCGCTGTTAGAGCCGGTGGAATTACGGGGGGTGATGGAGGAGGCCTTGCAGATCGTACAGCCTCAGGATACCGGCAACGTCCGTACCTGGCTGTTGACGTTGCCCGATACGGAGGTGTGGATTGAGGCCAATCGTAAGGAACTCACCAGTGCATTGGTCAATTTGTTGGAAAATGCGCTGCAGGCTACGGGTGCAGGCGATCAAATCGCGTTGTCATTGGAGCGTGAGGGCGACAGCTGGCAGATGGTGATTAGCGACAGTGGCTGTGGCATGCCGGAGAACGTACGGGAGCGTCTTTTCGAGCCGTTTTTTACCACGCGTAAGGAAGGCACGGGTCTGGGACTTGCTATTGTTCGTAATCTGATCACCGCCTATGGTGGCGACATTGATGTCCACTCGATGCCCGGGGAGGGTGCCAAATTCACGATTCTGTTGCCAGCCAAGGAATAGCTCCCTATCTTGGTAAGGCAACTTCTTAGGAATCTGTTCGGTCGTTTGCAGTGAGTGGTTATTAAGAACCTGATCACGGCTGCCCAGTAAGATATTGAACGGGTTCAAAGGGGAGGCGCAGTAATCGGAATGTACATGGGTGCAGAGGATTTTGAGTTGGACCTATACCCCAAGTAAGCGACGCACAGTAAGGCAGCGAACTGGTTCTTACCAATAATCTCCGTTACGGAAGCTTGATAAATCTATGACTGCTATCGTCGAAATCTCCGGCCAAACGGGCCGTCTCGTGCTCTCCGGGCAATTTGATTTCAGCGCCCACCGCGACTTTCGCCAGGCATCCGATGAAGTGCTGGCGGCTGATTCGGTACGCGAGTTACTGGTTGATTTTCAGCAGGTCGACTACCTGGATAGCTCGGCGTTGGGCATGTTGCTGTTGCTCAAAGAGAAAGCCTCGGCATCGGGAAAGAGCTTGGCTTTGGTAAATTGCCGCGAGACCGTAAGGCAAGTCTTGGAAATCGCCTGTTTCGGCAAGATATTTACCATCCGCTGATGTGGCCCCAGGCCCCTCATGAAAGTCCTGCTCGCCGACGATGCTGAAGTAGTGCGCCTGATGGTGGGGCGCCTGGTCGAGTCATTAGGGCATGAGCTGATACTGGCCTGCGATGGTTTGGAAGCCGTTGAGAACTTTACCAAAGCTCAGCCCGACATGGTCCTGATGGACGTGTTGATGCCCCGCCTTGATGGGCCGGAAGCAGGACGACGGATCAAAGCAGTCGCCGGTTCGCGCTGGGTGCCCGTCGTCTTGATCACGGCGGTTGAGGAAGTGGACCGGTTGGCTGATGCGATGGAGCTTGGTGCAGATGATTATCTGATCAAACCGGTCAACTTTCGGATTCTGGAAGCAAAGATTAAGGCGATAGGCAGGACGCTGGAGCTTAATCGCAAGGTACATGAGCAAGCCAGCAAGCTGGCTGAATATTTTGACCATGCCGAAGATGAAAAGCGGGTTGCCAGGCACTTGATGGAGCAGCTGGTAAGCCGTGAGCGTTTGTCCGATCCCCAATTGCATAGTTGGATTGATCCGGCAGAAAGCCTTTCTGGCGATCTGGTTGCCGCTGCCCGCACCCCAGGGCGGGTTTTGCATTTGATATTGGCTGATGGTATAGGCCATGGCTTGACGGCTGCGTTGAACGTATTGCCCCTGACTCAGCCTTTCTATGCCATGACTGAGCGGGGTTTCGCGTTGGCCGATATTCTGCTGGAAATGCACCGAAAAGTTTGCCAAGTCTTATCGGCTGGACGCTTTGTTGCGTTGGCCTTTGTGGCGGTGGATTTTACCAAGCGCCGTATCGAGATCTGGAATGGTGGTATCCCAGACCTTCATCTCTTCGGTGGGCAGGGCGAGTTGCTGAAGTCTTGGCCATCCAAGCATTTGCCACTCGGTGTCTTGCCGCTTGCTCAGCTAAGCCTGAAAACCGAACACTATGTCTACCATCAGCGTTGTAACCTGGTTCTGAGCTCCGATGGCTTGCTGGAAGCGCGCAATGCCGCCGGTGAGGTTTTTGGTGTAGCGCGGTTGATCGAGGCATGTGCTACCCCATTGCCGGCGCAGGCGCTGGCGCGGACAGTGACGGCCCAGGAAGCTTTTCTGGCAGGTATGCGGCGCCATGACGATGTCTCCCTGGCCATGATTGATCTGGACCCCGCGGCGACACCGCTTCAACCGGAATTCAAAGGTCTGCATCAGTTGCCTGATTTGGCGGAAGCCAAGTGGCGCTATGTTTTGTCGCTCAGCGCAGATGAATTGCGCCATCTTCATACCGTGCAGTATCTGTTGGACTTTGTTGCCCAGATTCCTACTCTGCGTCCTGCGCATGCCGACATATTTATGGTCATCCACGAGCTTTTTCTTGATGCGCTGGATAGGGACCTGTTGGGTTTGCCGTCCGAGCCGCAAGATGATGCTGACAGTGTGGCAAGGTATCTGGCGGAGCGGGCACAGCGCTTGAGCCAATTGCTATGTGGCCGTATTGATATCGCGTTGGCAGGTTATGACGTGGGTGATCGCAGTGTGTTGCAGATTTGCATTACCAACAGCGGTGAAGGATTTGATGCCAGCAGGGGAGCGTGGCAGGACAGGCGCAACGGGTTGGGTATTGCCACGGTACGCGCACTCTGTGTGTCGCTGCGGTTTGATGAGGAAAGCCATAAGGTTGAGGCTTATTACCTGTCGGGGCGGTTTGATGAGCCACCATGAGCCACGCCCTGTCCGACACTTTAAGAAGCCATCAGAGCCCTTTGAGATCCCACCGAGTTTGACAGCTGATGCGGTGTTGCCGCTTGCGGTGAATCCGTTACGCGGCCCTGCTGAGACATTGATTATTGTGGGAGCCTCAACCGGTGGTACGGAGGCTCTGAAGCATTTTCTGGTTCCCTTGCCGGAATACGCACCGCCTGTGTTGATTGCGCAACATATGCCGGAGATGTTCACCGCCCCTTTTGCCGCTCGGCTCGATAGCCTTTGTCGTATGAAAGTGAAACAAGCCGAACACAACGAGCCGGTTTTGCAGGGGCACGTCTATGTCGCCCCGGGGCATTCACATTTGCTGTTAGGGGTGTCCAACGGACGTTATATTTGTGTCTTGTCTCAAGCACCCCCGGTCAACCGACACCGTCCTTCGGTGGATGTTTTGTTCCGCTCGGCAGCCAATAGCGCGGGCCGATATGCCGTGGGTGCGATTCTGACGGGTATGGGGCGTGATGGTGCGACGGGGATGCTGGAAATGAAGCAGGCGGGAGCGCGTACATTTGCCCAGGATGAGGCCACATGTGTTGTATTTGGCATGCCAAAAGAGGCGATTGCCCTTGGCGGCGTGGACGAAGTCTTGCCGATAGAGGCGATATCCACACGAATATTGGCTTTTCTGCGTGAGGCTTAGCCATAGGTGGGTAAAGGCGCGTAGCATCAACAGCGAGCTGTTTCTACGATGATAGATAATCAAATAAGAACAGATAGCCCATGCCTGCATTGCCGATTCTGATCGTCGAAGATGATAATGACCTACGCGAAGCGCTGGTCGATACCCTGGGCTTGGCTGGCTACCAAGTATTGACGGCAGAGGATGGGGAGGCCGGCTTGCTTGTGCTCGCTGACCACAAGATCGGCTTGGTGCTATCGGATGTACAGATGCAGCCCATGGATGGCGAAACGTTGTTGCACAGGGTAAAGAGCGACTACCCCCATATTCCTGTGGTGCTGATGACGGCTTATGGCGTGATTGAAAAAGCCGTAGCTGCTTTACATGCAGGAGCTGCGCACTATCTGCCTAAACCTTTTGAGCCGGATGATTTGCTGGCGACTGTAGCCAAGTACATGCTGCCCGCGGTGGAGGATGAGGCGGTTATTGCAGAAGACCCCGGCATGTTGCGTTTGTTAGATATGGCGCAACGTGTAGCACAGTCTGAAGCGGCGGTGATGATTACCGGTGAGAGCGGCACGGGTAAAGAGGTGCTGGCTCGCTATATACACCGTCATTCATTTCGTGCCCATGGCCCGTTTGTGGCGATTAACTGCGCGGCGATTCCCGAGCAGTTGCTGGAGTCAACCTTGTTTGGCCATGAAAAAGGGGCGTTCACAGGGGCGGCGAACCTGCACATCGGTAAGTTTGAACAAGCAGACGGTGGCACGTTGTTGTTGGATGAGATCTCGGAAATGCCGTTGGAATTGCAAGCTAAGCTATTGCGTGTGCTGCAGGAGCGCGAAGTCGAGCGGGTTGGGGGAAAACATCCTATCCCGATTGATATCCGTGTGTTGTCCACTTCCAACCGGGATATGCCCAATGAAGTGGACGCAGGGCGGTTCAGGGAGGATTTGTACTACCGGCTGAATGTGTTTCCATTGATGTTGCCAGGGTTGCGTGCCCGGCCAGACGATATCGTACCCTTGGCACGTACCATGCTGTCTCGGCATGCTGCTTCGAGTAAACGTAGGGTGCCGACGATTAATCCTGCCGCTGCTGCGGCGTTAACCGCTCATTGCTGGGAAGGGAATATCCGAGAACTTGAGAATGTCATGCAGCGGGCGCTGATTCTGGCACCGGGAGATGAGATTGAACCGGAGCATTTGTTTCTACCGGCAACATCCCGGCAGAAATTGCCGCTATTGACGGCAGAAATTGCCGCATCAGGGGCATCTTTTAGGATGCCGGCAAATTTTGCCGCTCGTCCCGCATTTTCCCCAGCCGCTCCTACGTCGGCAGCCCCGGCGATTACAGATATCAAGTCACTGGAGCGCCAACATATACTTGATACGCTTAAAGCGGTGGGTGGGGTGCGAAAGCTGGCTTCCGAGCAGTTGGGTATGAGCGAGCGGACGTTGCGTTATAAGCTTCAACAGTACCGCGAAGAGGGCTGGCAAGAGGAATAAAGATGATGGCGTGCCAATTGCTTGCTATTGTCTAAGCGAGCCACATAAAATTTTACGTAGTTTCGAGGTGCATCATGAGTGCGCAAGGGATAGATAATCTTCTGGGAGAGTTGAAAGCCATGTCCGCCAAGGCGGCAGGCCATAACTCGTCTGCAGCAGACGCCTTGCCGGAAGGGGCTGACTTCGCGTCAGTGCTGAAATCATCACTGGATCAGGTCAACCAGATGCAGCTTGATTCACAAGTGAAGCAGCAGGCGTTCGAAACGGGCGACCCGAATGCCGACCTCCAAGATGTGATGGTCTCGTTGCAGAAGGCGAGCCTGTCTTTTCAGACTATGGTGCAAGTTCGTAACAAGCTGGTTTCTGCATACCAGGAAGTTATGAACATGCAGGTGTGATATCGCCTGATATATGGATGACGCGGTCCTTGCCGTTGAAAATCGAGAAGCATCACAGGGTGAGCGCCCCAATCTCATCCAGAGCTTCAATCAACTCCCCAACCCGCGCAAACTTCTGACTATCGTTATCGCGGCCGCCGTTCTGGCGGCTGCTGTCATTGGTGTGATGTGGGCGCGCGAGCCCGGTTATAAGATTCTATTTACCAATGTGTCTGACAAGGATGGCGGCCAGATCATCCAGTCGCTTCAGCAGCAGAACATCCCTTATAAGCTCGACGCCGGCGGCGTGATATCGGTCCCTGGCGATGTGGTGCATAACGTTCGTTTGCAATTGGCTTCCCAAGGGCTACCCAAGGGGGGCATGGTTGGTTTCGAACTGTTGGACAACCAGAAGTTCGGCATCAGCCAATTTGGGGAACAGGTTAATTATCAGCGTGCTGTCGAAGGGGAGCTTGCGCGCTCGATCGAATCGCTGTCTGCCGTCGCGTCTGCGCGCGTGCATCTGGCCATACCCAAGCAGACCGTTTACTTGCGGGAACAGCAAAAGCCGACCGCCTCGGTGTTGCTGACATTGCATCCGGGGCGGATGCTGGATGGCTCGCAGGCCGCTGGTATTGTCCATTTGGTCTCCAGCAGCGTGCCCGACTTGCCTATCAAGAATGTGACGATCGTCGACCAGAATGGCAATCTCCTATCGAATATGCCGGACTTCCTCGATGGTGGTAATGGTTCGCTGAATCAGCGCCAGATGATTTTGGTGCAGCAACAGGAAGAACTGCTTTCCAAGCGTATCCAGAAGATTCTTGAGCCGATTGTTGGCGCGGACAACGTCAAGGCAGAGGTGACGGTCCAGATGGATTTTTCGGAAGTTGAGCAAGCCTCCGAGCAATTCAAACCCAATTCTCCCCCCAATGCTTCCGCTATCCGTAGTGAGCAAAGCGCCGAAAACAGCGCCGGCGCTTCCTCGCAGGCTTCCGGCGTACCCGGTGCATTGTCAAATCAGCCACCCGGAGCTGCCAGTGCGCCCATTACCTTGCCAAATCCACCGGGGGCTGCTGCAGGGGCCGATGCCGGTGGCGGTAGTTCGCGCAAAGAATTGACGCGCAATTACGAGGTGGATAAGAAGATTGAGCATGTCAAACAACAGGTTGGCATCCTGAAACGCATCAACGCGGCTGTTGTGGTGAATTTCAAGCGGGTGCCACAGAAAGATGGCGGAATCAAGTCGGTACCGTTGACGCAGCCTGAAATCAATCAGATCACCAATCTGGTACAAGAGGCGGTGGGTTATAACAAGGATCGCGGCGACTCGGTAAAAGTAGTTAATGCCGCGTTTGCGGATCGACTATTGGATATTGCAGGCAAATCCTTCTTTGAGAAGCTGACCGAATACCTGATTGCGCATACGACTGACCTGATCAAGGTGATGTTGATTGCGTTGGTGTTGGTCTATCTCTTGTTTGGCGTTGTGCGCCCGATTCTGCGTGATGTGATCCGGCCGAATCGTGAACAGCGCGCTGCATTGGCGGGGCAGGATGGTGGGGTTGCGCTGACGGCCGAAGAGTTGGCGCAGTCCGAAGTTGAGGCGGAAGTGGTGGCGGAAGCCGAAGCCGGCGCTCATCTTGCTGCATTCAGTGAAATGATCCAACGTGCCAAGGAAATGGCGAAGGAAGATCCGCGTATGGTTGCCACGGTGATCCGTGAATGGCTGACAGCCGACCCCGCAGACCAGAAAGCCCAGTAAACGCCCGGATATCTAGCCGTGCACCCCCATTTACCTTCATCTCAGCCCGACCAGCTTGCCGCATTGTTAGAAGCGGCGCGTAAGGTGGTTCGGGAGAATCCCGCAGGGGCAGCTAATGTGTTGCGCAGTTGGGTTAAACAAGCCGGGCCGGCCGCCCGTGGTCGCTAGGAGCCTGCATGGCCAATAATGATGAAGCCATTCGCCGTAGCGCCATTCTCTTATTGAGCCTTGGCGAAGAAGCGGCGGTGGAGGTATTCAAATACCTAGGCCCGAAAGAGGTGCAGAAGATTGGCTTGGCGATGGCCAGCATGGATAACGTCACACGCGAACAGGTGGAAGAAGTTGTCGCAGAGTTCATGGCGTCAACGCAGAATCGTGCTAACTTTGGTGCGGCGGATGAGTATATCCGTTCGGTTTTGACCAAGGCATTGGGGTCGGACAAAGCTGCCAACCTGCTGGACCGGATTCTGCAGGGTGGCGACAACACGGGTATCGAGGCGCTGAAATGGATGGATTCGGTCGCTGTGGCTGAACTCATTAAAAACGAACACCCACAGATTATTGCGACCATATTGGTTCATTTGGAGCCTGACCAAGTCTCGGAAATTCTCAACCAGTTTGTCGAACGTCTGCGTAATGACGTATTGCTGCGGATTGCTACGCTGGAAGGTGTGCAGCCAACCGCTTTGCGTGAGCTGAATGATGTGCTGACGCAGTTGCTTTCAGGTGCCGATCGGGTCAAGAAATCAGCGATGGGTGGCGAGGGGATGGCGGCGGAGATTCTCAACTTCATGGGTGGCGTGGTCGAAGCTTCGGCGCTCAATGCGATACGCGAATACGACCCAGAACTTGCGCAGCGCATCCAGGACAAGATGTTCACCTTCGAAAACGTCATCGACATTGATGACCGTGGTATCCAGATGTTGCTGCGCGAGGTTTCGTCCGACTCCCTCATTATCGCGATGAAAGGCACCAGCGAGCTGCTGCGTAACAAGATATTCAAGAATATGTCGCAACGTGCTGCCGAGATGTTACGTGATGATTTCGAAGCCAAGGGGGCAGTCAAGGTATCGGATGTGGAAGCCGAGCAGCGTGAAATTCTCAAAGTGGTGCGCCGGCTGGCCGATGAGGGCCAGATCGCTATCGCCAAGGGCGGTGGTGAAGGCTTTGTCGAATAAATGATGAGCCTGCCATGAAAGCCTGGGGCAATAAAAAGATCATTCGGAGTGAAGATATCCCCGAACAAGGTTTTTCACCTTGGTCGTTCGACCAATTCAGTGGCTTTTCAGTACAGCGGCCGGATCGTCATTTATTCGAAGAGCCAAACTTAGATGAGCTGCATCCAGAGGCGGCGGTGGAAGCCGAAGCCACATTGGCGGAAGTTGATAATCCGTCGGATAGTCCAGTCGAAACCCTGTCTGAAGAGGACGAGCTGGCGGCGTTACGCGCAGCGGCACGTGCGGAAGGTTATCAGGCTGGTCATGCCGAAGGCCTTGAACAGGGACGTGCTGCCGGTGATGCCATAGGTCGGGAAAATGGTTATCAGGAAGGCATGGAGACGGGGCAAACCCATGGGCGTAGTGCAGCGGAAAGCGATGTAGTCCAGTTTCAGGCGCTATTGAGTGGGGTGGAGATAGCCGTGGCGAGTTATGAGGAGAAAATGGCCAAGCCTATCCTCGATATCGCCCTCGCGGTGGCAAGACAAGTGTTGCGGACAGCCGTACAGGTAGAGCCTGACCGGATACTGCTTGTAATCCGTGAGGCGCTGAATAGTCTGCCTGACCTGCAAGGCAATTTGAAGCTGGAACTGCACCCGGATGATCTCGCGCTGGTAAAGGCAATGCAGGCAACGGAAGCGTTGTCCGGCCAATGGCGTTTGGAGCCCAATCCGGAAATTGAGCGGGGAGGTTGTCTGATGAGCAGCGCCAATGTTGATCTGGATTTGACAATTACCACCCGCTGGCAGCGTATTGTTGAAGCGCTTGGGCGTAGCGATGTCAGTTTGGCGGACAACGAGCCCGAAAGTTGATATGGCCGCCCTTGAGGGACCGTCCGACACCTTGATGCGCTGGCAGGAATACGCTGAATCCTGTTTGAATACAGTAGAAAGCGTGCAGCCGTGGTTACCGCATGGCCGCCTGACCCGTGTAGCGGGTTTAGTGATGGAGGCAGTCGGGATCAAGCTGCCGGTGGGTGCGTCTTGCCAGATTGTCTTACCGAATGGTCACAGTGTTGAAGCGGAAGTGGTGGGCTTCAATGGAGACCGGTTGTTTTTGATGCCCGTAGCTGAGGTATACGGCCTGGAGCCTGGTGCATCGGTGGTGGCGTATGAAGATGTGGTTAATCGCGTACCTTACCTGCGGGGCTCGCTGTCTCAACAGCGCCGCATCGAGGACCATGGCCGACAAGTGGCCGTAGGGCCCCTTTTATTGGGACGGGTGTTGGATGGTCTGGGCCGCCCCTTGGATCGGTTGGGTACTTTGCAGGCCGAAAGTTACGTACCGTTATTCTCGCGGCCATTTAATCCACTGGACCGTGTTCCCGTCAGTAACGTACTTGATGTCGGAGTCCGCGCCATCAATGCATTGTTGACCGTTGGGCGGGGACAGCGTTTAGGGTTGTTTGCCGGTTCCGGCGTCGGTAAGAGCGTTTTGCTGGGGATGATGGCCCGTTACACCACGGCAGATGTGGTGGTGGTGGGGTTGATTGGGGAACGTGGCCGCGAAGTGAAAGATTTCATCGAGAATATCCTCGGTGAAGAAGGCCTCAGCCGCTCCGTGGTCGTGGCAGCGCCAGCCGATACGCCGCCGTTGCTGCGACTTCACGGTGCAGCTTATGCCACGGCGATCGCAGAGTATTACCGCGATCAGGGCCGGGATGTATTGCTGATCATGGATTCGCTGAGCCGTTATGCCATGGCGCAGCGGGAAATCGCGTTGGCGATTGGCGAACCGCCTGCCACCAAAGGTTACCCACCGTCAGTCTTTGCCAAGCTGCCGGCATTGGTCGAGCGTGCGGGAAATGGTCGAGAAGGTGGTGGCTCCATTACGGCTTTCTACACGGTGCTGTCAGAGGGTGATGATCAGCAGGATCCGATTGCTGACAATGCCCGCGCCATTCTTGATGGGCATATCGTGCTTAGCCGCCAGCTATCCGATGCAGGACACTACCCCGCCATTGATATCGAACAGTCGATCAGTCGGGTGATGACTGACATCATCGAACCGTATGAATATGATCAGGTCAGGCGATTCAAGCAACTCTATTCACGCTATCAGCGCAGCCGCGATCTGATCAACGTCGGCGCTTATGTCCGAGGGTCAGACCCATTGCTGGATGAGGCTATTGCCCGCATGCCCGCGATGGAAGCTTTTTTGCAGCAGGGTATCTTTGAGCGAGAGTCGTATGAGGGGGCTAGAATGCATTTGGCCGGACTCTTTTCCGCTTGATTCCGGAATACAAACCTCATCTACCTAGCTGGCGCTGACACATGGCCAAACCCTTTCAGTTTGCTTTCCTTTTGGCGCTTGCGATCGAAAAGCGAGAGGAAGCGGCACGTCTTATTAGCGTGGCGCTGAGTCGGCAACAGCAGATGCAGGAACGCCTTAACCAGGTGGAACAGTATCGAGAAGAATACCGACTGCGGCTTACCGACACCGCTACCCGCGGTATGCGTGTCCATCAATGGAATGACTTCCAGCTATTTCTGGCCAAGCTTGATACGGCAGTTGAGCAACAAGTGATGGAGCTGCAACGGAGCGACGCTCAGGTTGAGGCCGCCAAGCAAGCCTGGCTCGAGCGCGAAAAGGAAGTGAAAGCCTTTGAAACGCTGCACGAAAGGCATAACGCGCGCGAAGGCCGGCGCGAGGGGAAGCGTGAGCAGAACCTGTCAGATGAATCGGCTAGCAATATCCATCGCCGTGGTAGCCAGCAATAGCCATTCTTTGCCTCTATTAGAACCTATCTAAAGTTTCGCGAGCTAAGGCAAGATAAGGCGGAAACAGCCGAGGAAGCGACGTTTATATAGGGTAAATGCGCATTCTGAGGATGTTTTCAACGCCATATTGCCCATGCACAGCAGACGTTTGACAGATTCTTGGTTCGGTTGTCGGGTCAGTTCCCGTATGCATCTTCGCTGGCACCTTCCTTGCTGAATGTCGTCTGAGCCCGGCGAATTTTACCGGCACCACAGACCACATCGATTTCTCAAGGATGATTGTCATGGCTGTCGCCTCGAGCAGTAATAATCTGGTTGCTACTTTCTCCGCCCCCCCCGTAAAGCCCGGTGCCTATGCTGCGGATGGGGATCACGCCTTATTCAGCCATTCCCTGAACCAGCAAATTCAGAGCCGTAAGCCTGAGCAAACCAAACCGGAGCAGACCAAGCGGTCCTGCGAGGGAAGTCAGCCCTCTACGCAGACAGAGGGCGTGAAGGACCCTGAACAAGCGGCGGCCACCGATGCGGCTGATACCAAGGATGCCGATCAGACGGCGAGCCTGGATGAGAATGAGTCTGCCACCGGCGATGACGATGCGATCGCCGCCGAGCAAGCCCAGATGCAGGTGGCCGTAGCCGGGACGGCTGTCTTATTGGCGCAACTACAGGAATACGTTGACCGTGGCTTGGATACAGAACAAGCCAAGGCTGAGGCTGGCGATGACGCTTCGGTAAAGTGTGCAGGTTTGGCAAAGGCGTTGCTTGACGACAAGCAAGACAAAGCGGCGAGCGCGACGGATCTGACGGCGAAACTTGCCGTTGACCGGCAGGCACTGCCGACTGAGGCAGGTAAAGAAGACTTGCCGACGATCAATAATCAATTCTCACAGTTGCTCGAACGGAATACCCAAGTGGGCGAAGCCGGGGCTCGGCAGGTCAGCCAGAGCATGGTGCGTGTGGATACCAGCCGTAGTCAGCCTGGCGACCATAGTAAAGCCATGTATGCGGTGAATCAGCCCATAGGCAGCACAGGTTGGGACAGAGCGGTCGGACACAAAGTGGTAATGATGGTCAGCAACCAGCAGCAGGAAGTGGAAATGCAGCTGAATCCGCCACACCTTGGCCCGATGGAGGTCAAGCTCACCTTGAACCAGGATCAAGCCAGTTTGACGTTTGTTGTTGCGCAGACCCCAGTGCGGGACGCGTTACAAAACTCTATGCCCCGCTTGCAAGAGATGCTGGCAGAAAACGGTATACAGTTGGGCCAGGTAAACGTACAGACACGCAGCGATCAGGGCAATACGCCATCTGACCAGCAGGCTACCCAGTTCTCGCGTGGGAATGCACAGCCTCAGGTGAAGGAGGCGGTAAGTCCACCTGTGTGGCGATCAAGGGTAGTGACGGGCTTGCCAGGGAATGTGAACCTGTTTGTCTGAAGGAAGTGAAAGCTATGAACCTGTTCACGAGCAGGCGTCAGCAGGGTAAGGCGCAGCGCAGAAGCCGGAATGTACGTGGGTACATGAGGCTGCGAACTGCTTGGTGCAAAGCACCGTAGCAGTTCGGCGTCCCCATGCGGGTTCTTTCGAGCAGCACATGAGCCCGTGTCACGGCTGTGCAGCAAGATTGTAAACAGGTTCTAAGAGGGATGTGAAACCCGCACCGTTGTTTGGGTGTGCAGTGGGTTTGATTTATAACGCGGCTAGGTAAACGTGGTGCATTTGCCTATCCTACTTATACCTACATCGCTTTCTTTTTAAAGGACATCTTCTTATGGCAGAGGCCAAGAAACCCGCGCCGGCAGCGGAGGCAAGCGCTAGTGCACCCAAGGCGAAGAAAAACCTGGTTCTATATATTGTCATTGGGTTGCTGGTGGTGGTGATCCTGGTTGGTGGCGGCTTTGCTGCCTGGCTATTCATGACGATCTCGGCCAATCAGAATTTTGGTGAACAAGGCGCATCTGAATCACATTCGGATGGCGACAAGAAAGAAGAGAAAGAGAAAAAGAAGAAGGAAAAGAAAGATAAGAAAGAACATGGCGGCGCGCCGATCTTCGACAAGCTGGACACCTATACCGTGAATCTGCAAGGCGGTACGGTATTGCAGACCGAGATTCACGTTCAGGTTGCTGAAGAGGCGCAAAAGGAAGTGGTCAAGAGTTATCTGCCGCGTATCAGCAGCCAGGTTAATTTGTTGCTCAGTTCCAAAAAGCCCGAAGAGGTTTCGACGTTGGAAGGCAAGGTTGCATTGATGGCTGAGTTGAAACAGACCATCAATAAAGTGCTGGATGCCAAGGAAGATGAGGACGGCGTAATGAGCGTCGAGTTCAAATCCTTTATCGTTCAGTAGTTATTAGCGCTACACAGGCAGGGCGAGGCGCAAATCATGTCCGACGATATACTGTCCCAGGAAGAGGTCGATGCTCTCCTGCGCGGGGTCACTGGTGAGGATGACGATGCTGATGAGGGAATGGAATCCTCCAGCATCCGCTCCTACGACATTGGTCGCCAGGAACGTATCGTTCGTGGTCGTATGCCGACCCTGGAGGTCATCAACGAGCGTTTCGCCCGTAATCTGCGCATTGGTATATTCAATTTCATGCGGCGTTCTGCCGAAATTTCAGTTGGCCCGGTGCGGGTGCAGAAGTACAGCGAGTTCATTCGCAATCTGGTGGTGCCTACCAACCTGAACCTCATCCACATGAAGCCGCTGCGGGGTACGGGTCTGTTTATCTTTGATCCGGACCTAGTTTTCCTGGTCGTGGACAATATGTTTGGCTCCGACGGCCGTTATCACGTGCGCGTGGAAGGGCGTGATTTCACACCGACCGAGCAGCGCATTATCCAGCGCCTGCTCGAAGTGGTCATGGAGGAATACCGCAAATCCTGGGAGCCGGTGTTCAAGACGGAGTTCAGCTACGTTCGTTCAGAAATGAATACCCAATTTGCCAATATCGCCACACCGACCGAGGTAGTGGTGGCCTTCACTTTCAAGATCGAGCTGGGTACCGGTGGGGGTGACTTCCATGTCTGCTTCCCTTATTCGATGATCGAGCCCTTGCGCGACTTGCTCTATAGCTCAATGCAGGCCGACCGAATGGAGTCTGATAATCGTTGGGTGAAATTACTTTCAAGCGAAATCCAGAATTCGGATGTCGATCTGATCGCCAACCTGGGTACTGCTCAGATTACGCTTCGGGATATCCTGGACTTAAAAGCAGGGGACGTTATCGGGATCAACATCCCTGAAACCATTGTCGCCGAGGTGGATGGGGTACCTTTGATCCAAGGTTACTACGGCACACTGAATGGTCAGTATGCCCTCAAGGTGGATAAGATCATATCGACGCCGGATAGCCAGAAACTCGATGAAGAGCCGGTGAAGGGATTGAACGATGAGCAATGAAGAAGAACAAGGTCTGGATGACTGGGCTGCCGCTTTAGCGGAGCAACAGACCGCCGATGAGGCTGCCGCCGCAGCAGCAGCAGCGACGGAGACAGAGCAAACTGCCGCAGCAGCGCCAACAAGCATGCAGAACGTTGCGCCAGCGGATATTTTCCGCCGCTTCGAAAACCAGTCGGACAAACCTTCAGGCCCATCCGGTATCGACATGATTCTCGATATCCCGGTGACGATGACCGTGGAACTCGGGCGTACCAAGATCGCGATTCGTAGTTTGCTGCAGTTGGCGCAAGGTTCAGTGGTCGAGCTGGATGGCTTGGCCGGGGAGCCGATGGATGTATTGGTAAACGGTACCTTGATCGCCCAGGGTGAAGTGGTGGTTGTGAACGATAAATTTGGTATCCGTCTTACCGACATCATCACCCCTGCAGAACGTATCCGCCGCCTGCATAAATAGGCTGTTCAAACAATAATCCGGAGCCGATCCGCCTCGATGCGAACGTTACCCTTTCTTACCCTCGTCTTATCCCTGTCGACTTCTGTTTATAGTTTCGCCACTGAATCCGTACCGCAATCCGCTCAATCAACTTCAGCTGCCGGGCCTGCTTTCATCAGTTTTGCCCAGGTCTTTCTGGCATTGGCTGTGGTGCTTGCCGCTATTTTTGGGACAGCTTGGCTGGCCCGGCGCTTTACACCCGGCCAGCTTGGGGGGGTAAGCCAGCTGCGTGTTGTTAGCGGCGTTATGGTTGGTGCCAAGGAGCGAGTAGTTATTGTTGAATTGGCGGATACCTGGCTGGTGCTTGGGGTGACTTCGGCGCAGGTATCTATGCTGCATTCGTTACCTAAACCAACCGATATGGAAGTAGGGGGGGCTATACCCAATTCTTTTGCAGAGCGTTTGGCCGTGGTGTTGAAGGCACGCAAGGGAGCCAAAGGAAAAGCTGAAGGTGACCCTGTTACGCCGCCGGAGCGTCCATGAGCCGTCGTTCCGTACTGATGGCGGCGGTGTTATTGGCGCTACCTGTATGGGCGGCGGATCCCGGTTTGCCATTGCTTACCAGTCAGCCGAGTGGTGGTGGACAGAGTTATTCTCTAACGCTTCAGACGTTGTTGTTCCTGACGAGCCTGACTTTTTTGCCCGCAATACTCTTGATGATGACGGCGTTTACCCGGATCGTTATCGTGCTGTCCCTGATGCGACAAGCTTTGGGCACGATGCAGGCCCCACCCAATCAGGTCATTGTCGGGCTATCACTATTTTTGACGATGTTTGTCATGTCGCCGGTGCTGGACAAAATTTGGGCTGATGCGTACCTGCCTTATAGCCTAGATAAGATCAATTTTAATCAAGCGATTGAACGTGGCGCGCAGCCTTTGAAGCAATTCATGCTCAAGCAAACCCGGCAGAAGGATTTGGCGTTCTTTATTGAAATATCCCAGAGCGCACGTCCAGCAGGTCCCGAAGATGTCAGCCTGAAGGTTTTGGTGCCAGCCTTTGTTACGAGTGAGCTAAAGACGGCATTCCAAATTGCCTTTCTGGTCATGATTCCATTCTTGATTATCGACATGGTGGTGGCTAGCGTACTGATGGCCATGGGCATGATGATGGTCAGCCCGGTGACCATTTCCCTGCCCTTCAAGATCATCCTTTTTGTACTGGTTGATGGTTGGACATTACTAATAGGTTCCTTGGTGCAAAGCTTCTACGTATAGGAGAGCGAGCATGTCACCAGAAATGGTCATTACGATTATTCAAAGAGCTTTTGAGGTCTTGATTCTGGTTGGAGGACCAATGCTCTTGGCTGGTTTGATTGTTGGGTTGCTCATTAGTGTTTTCCAGGCCGCGACGCAGATCAATGAAGCCACGTTGTCATTCATTCCGAAGCTGTTGATTACTTTTTTGGTTGCAGTCCTGGCAGGGCCCTGGATGCTCTCTATCCTGATGGATTACACCGTGCGGTTATACCAATCGATACCCAGCATGATTGGTTAAAGCAGATGGTCTGCCATGTTCACTGTTAGCGACGCTCAGATACAAGCATGGCTGGGCCTGTTGCTGTGGCCGCTCTTTCGTATCCTGGGCATTTTCGCTACCGACCCGTTCTATGCCAGTCGTGCTATCCCGAATCGGGTACGGATCATTCTGGCAGTGATGCTAACTTTGCTGGTTGCGCCGGTTTTACCGCAGATGCCGACTATTTCCCCCATCTCTCCCCTCGGCATACTTATCCTTGTGCAGCAGGTTGTGATTGGCATGGCAATAGGTTTCACCATGCGCCTGGTGTTCGCTTCTGTGGAAATGGCAGGCCACTTGGCAGGCTTACAAATGGGATTGGGCTTCGCAAGTTTTTATGATCCGCAGCATGGAACGAACACTGTCGTCGTTGCGCAGTTCGCCAGCCTGTTGACGCTTTTACTCTTTCTTGCGATGAATGGACACTTGCTAGTTCTCGAAACCGTTGTTCGTAGTTTTGTACTCCTGCCCGTATCGCCAGAGCCCTTGAAGGCCGCAGCGCTTAAGCTGCTGGTGGATGCCGGTGCACAGATATTCTTCTTGGGTGTTCTGCTTTCCATGCCAGTTCTAGGCGCGTTGCTGATTACCAATTTGTCGATTGGCATCATGTCCCGAGCAGCACCGCAGTTCAATGTATTCGCAGTAGGTTTCCCGCTGACCCTAGGAATGGGTCTTGCCGCATTGTACTTCTCGCTACCTCAGTTTCCCCCTCATATCCATCGACTCATCGATGAGGCGACCCGCTTGGCTTACCGCATCGCCAGAACTTTTGTAAGCGGGTAATTGTTTGCGTCTGGATGGGACTAAAGTCGGTGAGTAAGTAGTTTTGCTGGATTTAATAGCCTCCAAGCGGCAAGGAAAGAAAAACTAGCAATATAAGTTTAGTGATCAGCCTCGCGTAAGCGATGCTGCGCTATCTAAGGCCCCGCTCCGGGGCGTTATTCATGTGCGCCCAGCATGGGCGCACTCCTGCGGGTGGAAGTCCCGCCGTAAGTTGATCACAGCGAACGAAGTGAAGCGCAACTGCGTGAGGGCGACCGAGCGTGGGAAGGAAGCGTGGATCGTAAACCGCGAGCCGATGGACAAGAACCGGATAGAAGGCGCTGCCGAGCAGGGCGAGCGGGCATGACTCCGCGAAGCTCTCGTGATCAAGGCAAGGCGGCGTAAATCCGGCGGTTGTGCGGTGAAGGAGTGCGTTCTTACCTGGGGAGATCTCGCCTTATGCCTGAAAGGGCGACGGTTTTTTTTTAGCCGGAGCGAGAAGTCAGCAGAAGCCATAGTAGCTGCCAGTCTGGAGCGAAGGGCTGAACGAGAAGGAGAGTCTGTTTCCATGCTGCTTGGTGGTGCAAGGCATCAGAAGCCGGGGCGATCTGGGCGAACTGCTGGCGGGCGAGGTGAAGCCAAGCCTAAAGCAGTGCGTGATGAAGCACGACTGGCGCAGCAAGGGCAAGACGGCTCAGGGCCGGGGCTGCTGGAACGGGCCCTGGCGCGGGAGAACCTGATACAAGCGTGGAAGCGCGTCAAAGCGAACGGCGGTAGCGCTGGTGTAGATGGTCTGGACATAGAAGCCACCAAGGGCATGCTGCAAATGGCATGGCCGCAGGTACGGGATCAGTTGCTGAACGGGAGCTATCGGCCACTGCCGGTGCGCCGGGTTCAGATACCGAAACCGGACG
>NZ_PDZH01000079.1 GCF_002735695.1 Chitinimonas sp. BJB300 | reverse complement strand
AACCGGGCGATGTGCATCAATTGGAGGCAGATTGACCTCAACTGCTCCAACCGCCCGGTGCGGACCCGCATGCCGGGTGGTGTGGCAGGGGTCGGCCAGAACATCTGGTCGCCCCTATGCCGATTTAAGCTGAGTGGTTGAGGGCGGAATAGAAAGCGCCACCGATAATCAACTTTGAATTCGGAAGATACGGGAAAGGGGGGTGGGACTGGTTGGGCCGAACCAGCGATTGAAAATCCGGTCCGCCTCGCCAGTACGTTCCATTTCACTCAAGGTGTCATTAATCATGTCGAGCAAACGCTTTTCGCCTTTGAAGACAGCAATACCATAGGCCTTGACTGCGACGGAGATAGGGCTGATTTCATAGAGCTGTTTGTTTGGCATTTTATTGAGCTTATTGGCCAACATGCCTTCGTCGTACGTTACTGCATCAATCTTGCCTTGCTGCAATGCCTGGAAGGCCTCATCAATATCGGCAAAACCGATGATTGGCGTACCTGGCAATTCTTGCTTGATGGTTTTCTCGGCGGTTGTGCCGCGAATTGCGCCGATGGACAAGGCTTTGGCATCGTTCATAACTTTGATCTTACCGACCTTGGCAACGAATTTTTGCCCCGTTACAAAATACCCATAACTAAAATTGACAAGCTTTTCCCGTTCAACTGTCTTGGTCGTTGCGGTCAGAATATCAATCTTGTGGCTGTTCAGTGCTGGGATGCGTTCATCAGCATCCAGTTCCAATACAACGGGCTTAACGCCCAACTTTCTGGCGATGGCAAACGCGAAGTCGACGTCATAGCCAGATATTGATCCATCTTTATTCTTAACACCAAAGGGTGGATCAATGACAACGCCTACGGTTAAAACACCTTTGCTTTTGATGGTGTCCACACCGTCAGCTTGAACATTCAATGCAGATAGCAAGCCCAGCAGTAAAAGACCATACACGGCTGATTTCAATTGTTTCATTCTACTCACCTATGAATATGAAGGGTGCGTAAAGGGTATTGGCTGCACAAGCTCTCATACCAAAATAAATTTAAGAGCATTCTGTTGCGTGTGCCGCACGTTACAGGTTTTACGATGGTGAGAAAGTACGCCGTTCACTGGTGCTTCGCAAGTGGTGTATTAGTAAATTTTTAATTTTTATTTTCACTGGATTTATTGCTAGAAAACGATTTTTAGTATCTGAAGTGTTAACACTATGTATTCAATTCATAGCTATCGGTACCTAGCTGTGATTTTCTTTGAGTAGACATCAAAAAACTACGCTGCTGTAGCATGGTAGGCCGTGAATCTTTTAATGCCTTTCGAATTTTATATATTACTTCGGCATGGCCAGGTTGAAGTGATCTCTTAGGACTAGATCATAATCACTTGGTGAAATGGTCTGCTTCTCTACTGATCCCTTGAGTATGGTTTTTAACCTGTTTTCAAAAAGAATAATTCGACCATTCTTGTTGTGCAGAACGGCAACCAATTTTTGTACAAAAAGAGATTCTGGATGCGTGGAATAGAAGTAATTGGCAGGTTCGAAATCAATCCATTCTTGCGGTGAAAGATTGAACGAGTATTGGTTGATCCATTCATCTTCTACATAGGCACTGAGTAGGTAGTCATGTGTATTGATTTTGCTAAGCTTAAAGGTATCGTAATCTTGTTTTATTTCGCTACCGAGCATATCCAATGCGATAGGTGCGCGAATACCCATGCTGCCGAAGCCAAGATCACACAACCATGACTCCCCGTCTGTTTGTATAACGATTGCCATATGCGTCTTGGGCCGTTGAGCAAAAGTGAGAATGGGGCGAGCTGCAACAAATTGGTATGGAATGCCCATCGCTTGAAGCGCCAATGAAAATACCCCATTTACTTCATAGCAATAGCCACCACGATTACGATGGATAATTTTCTCCACAATTTCTTCAGGTACCAAGGAAATGGTTTTTTTTGCCTGAACATCCAGATTTTCAAATGGGACAGAGAATAACTGACATCGCATTATTTCTGTGACGGTGTGGATATCAGTTTTGATATCTCCGGTAAAACCGATTCTGTTGAAGTAGTGTTCAAGTGAGAAATTATTCGCGTGCATCTTACCGCCTTGGTGTGATGAATAAGATTGATTGAATTGATTCCACTGGCTGTATTAGGCAAGTACTTTTGATTAGATACAGATGATAAATACCCACGGAGAATAAGATTTCCCTCGTGGGTATAAGCTAAGCGCTTGTTCTCAGCTTGATTCGCCCCTTACTGGAATGCGACTTCCGCAAAGCTACGTAACTTACGGCTGTGAAGCTGTTCAACGCCTAACCCCCGCAGTAATTCCATCGCACGAATTCCAATACGCAGGTGCTGGTCCACCCGTTCGCGATAGAAGTGATTTGCCATGCCCGGCAGTTTTATCTCGCCATGTAGGGGTTTATCGCTGACGCACAGGAGCGTGCCATAAGGAACACGAAAGCGAAAACCATTGGCAGCAATCGTGGCGCTTTCCATGTCCAGCGCAATGGCACGGCTTTGGCTGAAGCGGCGTTGTGGCTTGTTGTCGGGCAGTAACTCCCAATTGCGATTGTCCGTACTGGCGACGGTGCCTGTACGCATGATGCGTTTGAGTTCGGTGGGCGGAACCTGGGTAACGTCTGATACGGCGGTTTGCAGCGCGACCTGGATTTCGGCGAGGGCTGGAATGGGTACCCACAGAGGCAAGTCTTCGTCCAAGACATGGTCTTCGCGCACATAGCCATGGGCGAGGACATAGTCGCCCAGCTGTTGCGTGGTACGTAAGCCCGCGCAATGGCCTAGCATGACCCACGCGTGGGGGCGCAGCACAGCGATGTGGTCGGTCATGGTCTTCGCGTTGGCGGGGCCAATACCGATATTGATCATGCTGATGCCGCTGCGGTCTGCCCGCATCAGGTGATAAGCCGGCATTTGCGGCAAACGGGGCGGGGCTTTGCCAAGCTCATCGTCCGGCTCGGCCGCGAGCCCTGCGCGGCGGGTAATGACGTTGCCAGGCTCGACAAAGGCGATGTACTCACTATTGGGATTGGCCATAGCCTCATGGCCCAGTCTCACAAACTCGTCAATGTAGAACTGGTAGTTGGTGAAGAGAATGAAATTCTGGCAGTACTCGGGTGCAGTGCCCGTGTAATGGCGAATCCGGTGCAGCGAATAGTCCACTCGTTGTGCCGTAAAGAGTGCAAGGGGTTGTGCTTCGCCCGCACCGGGTTCATAGGTACCGTTGGCAATGCCGTCATCCATAGCAGCCAGATCAGGCAGGTCGAACAAGTCACGCATCAGTTGGCGACGTTCGATGCTGAGGTTGCCTTCAATATGATCGTGCTCGGCAAATGAGAAGTGCACTGGGATGGTCTGGTTGCTCGTACCGATTTCCAATTCACAATCATGGTTCTGTAATAACAGGTCGAATTGCGCCAAGTAGTAATCGGCAAACAGGTCGGGTCGGCTTAACGTGGTTTCGTAGTGGCCAGGGCTAGCAACGAAGCCGTAGCTGAGGTGCGGTGGTTTGAGGCGGGCATTGCTCCGGCTGTGTACGCGCACAAATGGGTAGCATGCCCTTACATGGCCAGGGAGGTCTTCGCCGGCAACATACCGCTGCATGGCATTACGCAAGTGCTGGACATTGTGGTTGTAGATTTCGCGCACCCGCGCCAGTGCAGCAGCAGGGTCTCGGTAGCGCGCTGGGGCAAAGAAGCTTGGTTGGTGGGCCATGCTCATCCTTATAGGTGTGTTTGTTGTGATGAGGTGAATGCGTCGATGGTAGCTGGCTAGCTTGCGGTAGGCGAGCATTGGTGCGTGCTATCAGGGCTGCCGTATCTGTATGAAGACATTTGTGACGACTTCGCCTAGGCCACTTTGTTCTGGTGGGTGTATAAAAGACCCTTGGTTAAATGTCCTGCTCATGCTTATGCATACTCACTCTGATGCGGCCTATGCCGCGGCTCAAATTCTGGCGGCTAGACGTTTGCGAGGCGAGGCTGGGCCGCGCTTGCCGGAGCCATGCCGCCCCAATACCTTGGAAGAGGCGGTGATGGTCCAAACTGCGGTGACGCGAGAAATGGACGCCGAGGTTGGTGGTTGGAAGTGCGGCTTGCCAACGCCTGATCGTATCGTTGTCGCGCCTATCTACAGTCATACCATTCAGCGCAGCAGTCCTTGTTCCATCTGGCCCAAGGGTGGCCATGCGCGTGTCGAACCGGAATTCGCCTTTGTATTTGGTGAAGATTTGCCGACGCGCGATTTACCCTATACCCATGCAGAAATCGACGCTGCCATTACGCGCACGCACATGGCGTTGGAATTGATCGCCAGCCGGTATAGCGACCCGGCAAGTGTCAGTTTTGCCGAAGCATTGGCCGACGGTTTGGTGAACCAGGGGCTGTTTCTGGGACCTGAGGTAGATAGTGAGCTGGCACAGCAAACTAGCGAAGTGCAATTGAAATTGGCGGATGCCTGCGGGCCGGTAGAGCAATATGCGGGTCGTCATCCAAATACGCTGCCGCGCCTGCCCTTGTACTGGTTGGTGGAGTATTTACGCTGCCATGGGCAGGCTATCCATGCGGGGCAGGTGGTAATCACGGGTTCCTATGCGGGGGTGCTGACCTTGCCCCTGGCGCAGGATCTGACGATTGAATATGCGGCACTGGGGTCGCTGCAGGTGCGTTTCGAGGCATTGGGTTAGGCGCTATCGCGAGGTTTTCTGTGGATTGCTTGGCACAGGCGGGGCAAATACAGGCCTGCCCTAGTAGCTGGGCGGGTATGTTGGCGAGGATCGCCGGGTCGAACTGGACTTCATCGCACCAGCACGGTGCCGCGAGGTTGCTAGACTGGGCAAGTGCGCAGCAATTTGGCCTGCCGCAAAGCGGGCAATCATGATTCGGCTTGACGTGCATGACCTGCGCTCAAAGGTTGGTTATAGGGCACGATACCCTAAGACTTGCCGCTGTGACTGTGATGAGGTCCATATTGGCTGTATCTGTCTGCAGTAGGTCTTTTGTCAGTATCATGAGTTTATCGGCTCAGAAAATGTTCAATAGTCTGTAGCGCGTAGCCCTGAGTACTGTGTATAAGCCTGGATAACGCTTGCGCAGAGAGGGATTGAACAAGTTCTTACGCTCAGAAATTGCAATTACACAGGTTCAGTATGCTGACTACCCATCTTGTCTGTGCCCCTGGCGATCTGGCCGCTCCTGCCGTCGTCACCGAATGGTTGGTGCCTGCTGGCGTGGCGGTGCTTGCCGATGCGCCACTTGTACGGCTGGCGGTGGCGGGAGAAGTCCACGTGGTGATAACCCCCACCGCGGGCGTGGTGTTGGAGCATTGCGTTGCGATTGGTGAGCCATTGTCGGCGAGTGATTTGCTGGCCATGATTGAGGCCGATGAACCTGATTTTGGCGGTGTGCTGATTCCCGCGGAGGATGCCGCGGAAAATCTCGCCATCCCAGCCTGCCGACTGAGCTATCGCCCCTCACCGACGAGTATCGATACCGATGCGTTGGCGATGTGTGCGGCCTTCGGTCTGGCCCCAGAAGAGGTGCCCGTTGGTGAAAGCGGTCAACTGGGGCGTCGTGAAGTAGAGCGACATGTGCGGGCTGAACTGCGCCGGTTGGCGGCGATACGTCGTCTCTTGATGGCCGATGGTATGGGCTGAATCAATAAAAAACGCCGCGAACTGCGGCGTTTTTTACGAAAGTGCTGTGTTGATCAACCCTTGCGAGTGCGACGCTCAGCAACCGCTTCCGCCAACTTGCGCAATAAGTCAGCGCTGTCGTCCCAACCCAGGCAGGCATCGGTAATGCTGCAAGCGTATTTAAGCGGCTGTCCTTCTACCAAGTCCTGACGGCCTTCGTTGATGTGGCTTTCAATCATGACACCGAAAATAGCCTGATTGCCTGCGGCGATCTGGCCGGCGACATCGCTGCCCACCGTCAGCTGCTTGCGGTAGTCCTTGCTGCTGTTGGCATGGCTGAAGTCGATCATGATTTTTTCCGGTAAGCCCGCGGCCGCTACATCCTTGGTCGCACTCGCGACATGGGCAGCATCATAATTCGGTGCTTTCCCGCCGCGTAGAATTACATGGCAGTCGGGGTTGCCTGCGGTGGCGACGATAGCTGAGTGCCCGAATTTGGTAACAGACAAGAAGTGGTGTGGCACGCTGGCAGACCGGATGGCGTCAATGGCGATCTTCAAATTGCCGTCAGTGCCATTCTTGAAGCCGACTGGGCAGGAAAGACCTGAAGCCAGTTCACGGTGTACCTGCGATTCGGTAGTGCGTGCACCGATGGCGCCCCAGCTTATCAAGTCTGCAAAGTATTGCGGCGTGATCATGTCGAGGAATTCAGTCGAGGCTGGCATGCCGATATTGTTCAGGTCCAGCAATAGTTTGCGTGCCATGCGCAGCCCATTGTTGATGTCGAAGCTACCGTCCAGGTGCGGGTCATTGATCATGCCCTTCCAGCCAACCGTGGTACGCGGTTTTTCAAAGTAGACACGCATGACGACGACCAAATCGTGGCTCAGTTCCTCTCGCAGCGCCAATAGGCGTTGGCCATAGTCGAGCGCGGCCTCGGGGTCATGGATGGAACAGGGGCCAACGACGACGAGCAGGCGGTCATCTTCACCAGCCAGGATGCGGTGGATAGCTTGGCGTGTCTGAAACGTTGTGGTCGTTGCCACGTCGGTAACGGGATATTTCTCCACCGCCGCGATGGGGGGGAGCAATTCTTTGATTTCCTTGATGCGGACGTCGTCAGTCTGGAACAACATAATTATGGGCAGCTTGAATGTGGATTCGGGAGCTAGCTAGGGTAGCGGCAGCCCCGATGCTGCGCAAATAACTTTGTTAAATGCTGGCTATAGACGGCATGTATGAAGTCGGAGGGGGAGGGAACAAGAGGGCATTCAGGGTTTTAACCTGGGCATGGGCACTATTTGCGTTGCCATACAAGGCGCGGCTGAATGCTACTTGCGCCAAAGTTGCGCAAGGGTAAAACCGCCAACCTAAGGTAGGGCTGGCGGTTTTATTCTGACTCTCGAACAATATTGCCGAACGTATCAGTCGGCGTATTGCTTCTTCAGTCGTTCACGCCGTTCTTGCGCTTCTACCGTCAGTGACGCAGTCGGACGCGCCAACAGTCTGGGAAGACCGATTGGTTCACCGGTATCGTCGCAATAGCCGTAATCGCCATCGTCGATCTTTTTGACTGTCGAATCGATCTTCAGCAGCAGCTTGCGTTCGCGATCACGCGTGCGTAGCTCCAGCGCATACTCTTCTTCGAGCGTGGCGCGGTCGGCGGGATCAGGCGTTGCTTCCTGTTCCTGCAGGTGCTGGCTGGTGGCGTTTGCGTTGGCGAGCAACTCGGCCTTCATGTCGAGCAGACGCTGACGGAAGAACGCGAGGTGATCCTCGTTCATGTAGTCGTCGCCTTGCCAGTTGAGGATATCTTCCTCGGTCAGTTTCTTGGCCATGGTGGTGCATCTCCACGCTGGTTGACGGGCATTCCGACCAATTATGTCGGAACGTTCCCAAAGTTGCGGGGCGCGAGCTTAACGGACCAACTCCCCTCATTGCAACCACGAATGTTTGACTTCGCTAGCGAAGCCTTGCTGAGTAACAAAGCCGGCAATCGCCGGCTTTACAAAATTACTTCTGACTCAAGACCCATTCCAAAATCAACTTCAGGTCAGCATCACCGATCTGTTGGGCGGGCATTGGAATTTGTCCCCATACGCCCACGCTGCCTTTTTTGACCTTCTCGGCCAATTTATTAGCTGCTGTTTTGTCGTTACGATATTTGTCGGCGACTTCTTTATAAGCCGGGCCAACAATTTTGGTTGCAACTTGATGGCAACCCATACAGTTGTACTTGGCTGCCAGCGCCTGACCATTCGGGGCAGCATAGGTGCTAGATGCAATGGCCGCTAGCAAAACGGCAAACAACACTTTCATGAATACTTCTCCTGGGGCCAAACTAAATGGGAAGCCGGCCAGACTGGTAAGTTAGCAGAAGATGTTAGCTCTGCTTGAGATGCGTTGCAATTCGCCAACCAGATAGGTGCAATCCGCTGTGCTACACTGCCGCGCGACTTGCCATCGTCATTTACAAATAATGTCCATCGACAATTTAGACAACTCTACGCCCTCCCGCTCTCTCTTTGCGATAACCGTCACAGTGTCGTTGCTGTTGCACGGGCTTGTCATCGTGCTGGTGCGCTTCCGACCGCCTGATCCGAGCATTCTGTTCAACCGGATGCCGCTGGAAATCGTATTGGTGAATGCGCGCTCAATGTTGTTCCCCACGAATCCGGAAGTATTGGCGCAAGCTAATCTGGATGGCGGCGGCAATACCGATGAAAAGCGCCGTATCAAGAGCCCATTGCCCGCACAGCCGGTTGAAGAGCCAACGGCTGTGTTAGCCCAGGCCGCCAAGCGCCAAATCGAAGAAGAGACGCGCCAGCGCAAGTTGCTCAGTACGCTAAGCAATGCGCCCAAGTTATCGTCCGATGAGGTTAAGAAGCAGCTGCCTACGCCTTCAAAGCACGGCATGGACTTGAATGCATTGCGGCAACAAGCGAGCGAGATCGCCCGGCTGGAGGCAGAAATCAGCCGCGAGCAGGATATTTACAACCAAAGGCCGCGTAAGGCTTTTGTCGGCGCACGCTCCAAGGCTGTGGTGGAAGCCCGTTATGTGGACGATTGGCGTTTGAAGATTGAACGTATCGGCAATCGGTTATTTCCTACCAACAAGCGTGGCGAACGTTTGTATGGACGGTTGTTGGTAACGGTTGAGATTCATGCCGATGGTCGGCGCGTATTGGTTGGGTTCGACCGCCGTCCCGGTTTTAGCAATGATCCGGAACTGGAAGCGGCTGCCCGGCAAATTGTAGAAAGCGCCGCGCCTTTCCCGCCGTTGCCCTCAGGGGTTGTCGATGCCGCGGGCAAACCGGCGGATATTTTGTCGATTACCCGCACCTGGACATTCCGCCGTGGTGGCGACAATAGTTTGGAACAGCTGTCGAGTAACTAGCTCCGGTGGTGTTCAGGGCAGATCGCGTTGTGCCCCGGCTGAGATGAATTCCGAACTGGCATCCACAAGGCGGCGGGCTTGCCCTACGGTGCGTTTCAGGTGGGGAAGCGCCCGGGCGACCTCTTCGGGGTGTTTTTCCAATAGCTCGGCCAGTAGGCGTAGTTGGGTCAAGGGCTGCAGTAGGCCGGCGCAAATATTTTCCAACAGTTTTTCTTTGAGCAGCGTGTCGGCTTCTAGGCTTTCTTTTTCCTTCTTGTACCGGTGTTCGCGCAGTTTATATGGGGCGATGTCCTGGGCGATGAGGCTATAACCGCGCATGGTGCCGTTTTGTTTGTGTGCCAGCAGGGTTAGCGCTACCGGCAAGTTGCGTCCATCTCGGCTCAACAGGGCTAATTCACCATGCCAGCGGCCTTCGCTGGTAGCCAGCGGCAGGCAGGTTTGCAGAAAATGGGGCTGGGCCCAGGCAGGGAGTAGATCGGTCAGGAACAAATCGCCGACCACTTCGGGTTGTACTCTCAGCATGCGCTGGCCGGCCTGATTCAGACTATGCAACTTGCCACCCGTATCAGCCCAGGCAACGGCATCCAGGCTGCGCTCAACCAGTTCTTCGTACACACCTTGTTGTTGTCTCTCATGCCGTTGTTTGTCTACATCGTGTAAAGCCGTGAGCAGGCAATCACGTCCGGCATGGCGAATCGGGCTGCTGACGGCTTCGACCCAGCGAGGCGGGCCGTAATGTGGCGCTACAAGCCAGTCATAGCGCTGGATCAGCCCTTGCCGCACGGCATCGATATAACCGGCTTCGGCACGGGTATCGAAGCCTTCGGTGCGTGCCGAAAAGTCGCTTAGGCGCTGCCGCAGTAGCTCCGCCCGGCTACAAGCCAGCAGTGCAAGGGCAGCGGCATTGGCATCGAGAATATCGAGCGTATTGGCGTCACGTACCAAGAGTGCATCGGCGGTAGCGGTGAATACTGCATTCCCGATATCGTGGCGTACAGATGGAACGGCCGGGGGGAGTGTCGGCGTGATCATGCACTCGATGCGTATTGGCAAACCGGCTTCATTGCTGATGAGCCGGCACTGTTGGCATACCCATTGAGTGTCGCCATCGGCACTGATGAGCCGGTAAGTGAAGGTTGCTTTATCGCGCTCATGCACACGCAGTTTGTCCAATCCCATCCAGGCTGCGGCTTTGTCATCGGGGTGGACCGCCTCCAGCCAGAAATTCGGATGGTCACGCAGCACGCCGACTGATTCGCCATACAGCTCTGCAGCGGAAGAGGAGAGGTACAGCAGTCTGTCGCGGCTTGGCGTCAATGCAAACAATACGGTCTTGAGGTTTGTCAGGATAGCGCGAGTGTGCTTGAAACTCTCTACCATGGCGGCTTCGGAGAGGATCGGGCTGTTTGGAAAGTACTTGCGGATGTTTACGCTCATGTCATGAAGCGCTATGAGAAGGGAGCGGAAGATATAATCGCCAGCATAGCATTGCAACCTAAACTTGGAGTTTTCCCTTATCCGTATCCTCGGCATCGACCCCGGCTTGCGCACAACTGGTTTTGGCGTCATCGAAGCGCAAGGGCAGGCGCGCGTCTATATCGCCAGCGGCTGTATCCGTAGTGGCGAAGGCAGTTTGCCCGACCGCCTGCATGTGTTACTGAAGGGTATTCGGGAAGTCTGCGACCATTACCAACCGCAGCAGGCCGCGGTTGAGCAGGTCTTCGTCAACGTCAATCCACAGTCTACTTTACTGCTGGGCCAGGCTCGCGGTGCGGCGATTTCGGCCTTGGTGCTGGCCGGCCTGCCCGTATCGGAATACACGGCGCTGCAGGTCAAGCAGGCGGTAGTGGGCAACGGGCATGCGGCGAAGGAGCAAGTAAGCCATATGGTACAGCGCTTGCTGAACCTGAACGGCGTGCCGCAGGCGGACGCGGCGGATGCCCTGGCGTGCGCTCTGGCGCACGCCAACCATGCTACCGGCGGGTTGGCGAATGCCGGCATGAAGTCCCGCCGTGGCCGGTGGGTTTCCCTCTAATTTACTCTCAAACTTGATTCGAGAAAGTCTGCAATGATCGGCAAACTCACCGGCAAGCTGTTGGAAAAACACCCGCCTCACATCTTATTGGATGTCCATGGTGTGGGTTATGAGCTGGATGTACCCATGTCTACCCTATACGTCTTACCGCACGCGGGTGAAGCGACCTCGCTGTACGTCCATTTTGTGGTGCGTGAAGATGCACAGCTACTGTATGGCTTTGCTACCCGCGCCGAACGCGAAACCTTTCGCCAATTGGTCAAGGTAAGCGGTATCGGCCCCAAGATTGCACTGGCCGTATTGTCCGGCATGACGTCTGATGAATTGGCTACGGCGGTGGAAGGAGAAGATGCAGCCCGACTGTCCAAAGTGCCTGGTATTGGCAAAAAGACAGCCGAGCGGCTGGTGCTGGAGTTGCGTGGCAAGCTGGTTGGTACCACCGCCTTGCAAGCCAGGGTTGCCACTACTTTGTTTGCCGCGCAGGCGAGCGCCAAGGATGATGTCGCCAATGCGCTGCTGGCCTTGGGCTACAACACCAAGGAAGCCGAGGCCGCAATCAAACTGCTGCCGGAAGATGTGAATGTGAATGATGGTATTCGCCAGGCATTGAAGTCACTGGCCAAGGGGTAGCCCATATGAGCAATGTCGCTGTGTTGATTGACGCGGATAATGTTTCACCAAAGTGGATCAAATCCGTCTTGGACGAAGCTGCAACGCTTGGCACGCTTGCATTGAAGCGTATCTACGGCGATTTCAGTAAACCTCATCACCAGGAATGGCGCGAGGTGTGTGCCGAGCTGGCGGTTCAGCCCTATCAGCAGTACCCCAACACCAAGGGGAAGAATGCCTCGGATATTGCCCTGGTGATTGATGCAATGGACCTGTTGCACGCCAACCGTTATGCCGCCTTTTGCCTTGTATCCAGTGACAGCGACTTTAGCCGGCTCGCCACCCGGCTGCGTGAAAACGGAGCCCAGGTGTGGGGGTTCGGCGAGCAGAAGACGCCGAAGGCCTTCGTGGCCGCATGCAGCAAATTTGTGTACGTCGAAGTGTTGGCGATGGCGGAAGAACAATCAGACTCAACCGACCCTGCCAAGCCGGGGGCTGGCCGTCCGCAACTGCAAGCCTTCGACAAGAAAGTCAAAGCCATGTTGAAGACGGCAGTTCAGCATTCAGCAGAAGATGATGGCTGGGCCAATCTTGGCCAGGTCGGCAGCTTGATCAACAAGCAGCAGCCGGATTTCGATGCGCGTAATTTTGGCTTCCCCAAGCTTTCCAATATGGTGGCGGCAGCCGGCATCTTCGAAATTCAGAAAAACCCCAAAGGTGGCATTTTGTTACGTGCCAAACAGAATGCCCCGGCAGCGAAACAATGATCCAATCCGATAATCTTGCCAGCACCCCAGAACGCATCGTTGCACCTAGTCGTCAGTCCAGCCAGGAAGAAGCATTGGAAAGGGCCTTGCGGCCCAAGCAGCTCGAAGAGTATGTCGGCCAGGAAAAGGCGCGTGGTCAGTTGGAAATCTTTATCCAGGCTGCCAAGAAGCGTGGTGAAGCACTTGACCATGTCCTACTGTTTGGCCCCCCCGGCCTGGGCAAAACCACGCTGGCCAATATCATTGCACGTGAGCTCGGCGTGAATCTGCGCCAGACCTCTGGCCCGGTGCTGGAGCGCGCGGGTGACCTTGCCGCTATGCTGACCAACCTTGAACCGCACGATGTGCTGTTCATTGATGAAATCCACCGTCTCTCACCCGTTGTCGAGGAAATCCTCTACCCCGCGCTGGAAGATTTTCAGCTCGACCTCATGATAGGTGAGGGCCCGGCTGCCCGATCGGTCAAACTCGACCTACCACCTTTCACACTGGTGGGCGCGACGACGCGGGCGGGTATGCTGACCAACCCGCTGCGTGACCGCTTCGGTATTGTTGCCCGTCTGGAGTTTTATACGCCGGAAGAGTTGACCCGCATTGTTACCCGGTCTGCAGCGTTGCTGAATGTACAGATTGATGCGGAAGGCGCTTTCGAGGTGGCGCGGCGTTCACGCGGTACGCCACGAATTGCGAACCGCTTACTGCGTCGGGTCCGGGATTTTGCCGAAGTTAAGCACGATGGCGCTGTCAGCCGTGAAATCGCCGATGCTGCGCTATCCATGCTGGATGTGGACCATGCCGGGTTGGATGTGATGGACCGAAAACTCTTGTCTGCGGTGATAGAGAAGTTTGGTGGTGGCCCGGTTGGGCTGGATAATGTCGCCGCAGCGATAGGTGAGGCGTCCGATACCATTGAAGATGTATTGGAACCCTACTTGATACAACAAGGTCTATTGCAACGTACGCCGCGTGGGCGTATGGCCACCCTGCTGGCCTATGAGCACTTCGGCCTGAGGCCGGCTGATGCGTAGGCAGTGTGCGTTCGACGTAACTTTGTTCAGCTTGTGCTCAGCTTGAATGCCCAATAATGTTCGGTTCACCGCCAGTCGGCAGTTTCAGTAAGCCAAGAATCAAATAAGAAGGAAAGCCCGTTTGGAAGCCTCATTGACCCCAAATAATATGTCCATTTTCAGCTTGATCAGCGATGCCAGCCTGGTTGTGCAATTGGTGATGTTTCTGCTGTTGGTGCTGTCGCTGATGTCATGGTGGTTCATCTTTTCCAAGTGGTTTGGCTTAAACCATGCACGACGGAAGACAGACAGCTTTGAAGCGTCGTTCTGGAGCGGCGCTGACCTTAATTCCCTCTATACGCAGATTAATCGTGATGGTCACGGTGTCGGTATGGAAAAAGTGTTTGAAGCGGGCTTTGCCGAGTTTCTCAAGTTGCGCCGGCAGGCGGGGCTTGATCTTAGCGACCTGATGGATGGTACCCGTCGTGCCATGAAGGCAGCCTTTCAGCGAGAGGTAGACCGGCTTGATGCGCACGCCAACTTTCTCGCCACGGTGGGGTCGATTTCGCCCTACATCGGCCTATTTGGCACGGTCTGGGGAATCATGAACGCATTTTTAGGTCTGTCGAATGTCGGCCAAGCTACCTTATCGCATGTCGCGCCAGGTATTGCCGAAGCCTTGGTGGCGACAGCGATTGGTTTGTTTGCAGCCATCCCGGCAGTGGTTGCCTACAATCGTTTTGCCCATGATGTGGACAAGCTGGCGAACCGTTTCGAAAGCTTTATGGAAGAGTTTTCCAACATCCTGCAACGGCAGGCGGCCAAGTAAGTGCTGCAACGCTGGATCCGCCATTTATTGATCAGTCTGTTGGCGCTGACTGCGTTAGCGGCGCAAGCCGGTGGGCTGTTTCTGTGGGAGGCGGAAAACGCCGGGCAGCGGGTTTGGTTACTCGGCTCCATTCACCTGGGTAAGCCAGACTTCTATCCCTTGCCCGAGCCGATTGAATCCGCCTATCGCCAAGCTGAAAGCATTGCGGTGGAAGCGGATGTGAGCGATTCGGCAGCCATATCGGCCTTGGTGCCGCAGGCTATGCTGCCTGAAGCCAAGTCATTGAGCGGGTTGCTGACCAAAAAACAGAATCAACAGCTTGATACCGCACTTGAACGTTTGGCCTTGCCTCGGGCGTTTGCCGAACGGATGAAACCGTGGTTTCTGGCGCTTTCTTTGTCGGCCCTGGATATGCAGGCGCAAGGTTACCAGCCGCAATACGGTATCGATATGCATTTTTTGCAGCGCGCCAAGGAGGATGGCAAACCAATAGTAGAGCTTGAGTCAGCCCAGTTCCAATTTGCCATGCTGAACAGATTGTCTGATGCAGAGTCTTTGGCTGTGCTGGATGCTACGCTCGGCCCAGTGGTGCGCGGGGAGCTCAAAGCCCTACTTGAGGGCATGGTCGACGCTTGGCAAAGTGGCGATAGCGAGAGTCTGCAGGCGGTGATTGAGGCCAGCTCAGCCGAGACACCTGAAATGCGCCATGTGAACGAACAACTTTTTGCCAAGCGCAACCGCGCCATGAGCGAAAAGATAGCTGGGCTGGCGAATGTAAAAGCGCCGCTGGTGATTGTTGGAGCCGGCCATCTGGTTGGCCCTGATAGCATCCTGAACCTGTTGCAAGCACGCGGTTTTCGCGTCAAACAATACTGAGAAATAAGATATGGCTCGCCGTGTTCGCCGCATCAAGGCGGAAATCAATGTAGTGCCCTATATCGATGTGATGCTGGTGCTGTTGGTCATCTTCATGGTTGCCGCACCCATGTTGCAGCCAGGCGTGGTGAATCTGCCTTCGGTGGATAAAGCAGACCGCGCGCTGGATGTGAAGCCGATTCGGGTTGAGGTCGATGCAAAGGGTAGGTTGACCCTCGCGGACAATGGTGAAAAAACGGAAATGGCGGATACGGATGCCCTACTGGTGGCTGTAAAGGCGCGTACGGTGAGTCAAGTACGGCCAGTAGTGATTGCAGCGGACAAGGATGTCCGTTACGACGCAGTGATTCAGGTGATGAATGTTTTGAAGAAGAACGGCGTGGATCGCGTCGGTCTGGCGGTACAACCCCAAAAATGAGTACATTAGATCGGCCCGAGGAGCATCGGGCGCTCTCTTTTGTGTTGGCTGTGCTGATGCATGGATTAATTGCGGCTATGCTGTTTTTCGGCATGCAATGGCATACAAAGCCAGCTGCGCCGACGGTGGTGGAGCTGTGGGCAGGGGAATTGGAAGCGTCGCCTCACCCTGAGCCGGTGGTCAAACCGACACCGCCAGCGCCGCAGCGCGCTGTCGAGCCGGAGCCTATGTCCACGAAGCAACCGGATATCGTGGAAGAAAGACCGAAGCCAATAAAAGGGCCCGACAAACCAAAGCCAGAACCCAAGCCAGAGCCGGAAAAGAAGCCAGAGTTGGCTAAACCGCAGGAACAAAAGAAGCCCGAACCTAAGGTTCAGCCCAACAAAACCCTTGCCAAGATCGAAAGCGGACAAGGTAAGTTGGAAAGCGGCAAGGCAGGTAGGCTGACCGCCCCACCGGCAGATGCCAGTGTGGCGCTCAATGCGCTGGAAAAGCGTCAACAGGCTGCGGAAGCAGGGGCTGCTGCCAAAGCATTTGAGCAATATATGGAGCTTGTGCGCAATAAGATACGTCGCAATATGAGCTATCCCGACGACGGGACGAATAACCCGGAAGCGGAATTTGAAGTTCGTCTGCTACCGGATATGTCGGTGTTGGACGCCAAGCTGATCCGCAGCAGCGGTAATCCGTCTTTTGACGACGCGGCCTTGCGCGCGATCTTGCGTTCGGCTCAATATCCGCCTTTGTTGCCGGGTGTTGAGTTCCGTACTTTGCGGCAGCACAAGCTGAAATATCGATTAAAACCCTAGGCTATCGATTGAACATGTCCCTGAACAAATTACTCCGCCCTGTATATTTGCTTGCCCTACTGGCCTTTTGCGCCGCTAGGGCTGAGGTGACCATTGAGGTTACCGGCGCGGGTGCGCGCCAGTTTCCGATTGCGGTTGCTGATTTGGCGAATGAGATGGAACTCAAGGAGCCGATTACCGCCGTGATTCGGGCGGATCTGGCGCGTAGCGGCCGTTTCAAGTTGATCGATACCGCCGGGGTGGTGCCGACTGAGTCGCCATTGGTGGAGTTGCCGAATTGGCGTAACCGGGGAGCCGACACGCTGACAGTTGGTTCGGTCAAGGTGGACGCGGCAGGCGCTGCCCATATTCGGTTGCGGATTTTCGACAACGTCAATCAAAGGCAGGTCGCGGGTTTTGAAGTGATTGCCAAGCCTAACCAGCTTCGCCGTGCAGCCCATCAGTTGGCGGATCAGATCTATGAGTTATTGACAGGTGACAAGGGTGTATTCGCCACCCGGATCGCTTATGTGCAAAAGCAGGGTAAGCGTTTCAGCTTGCAAATAGCCGATGCCGATGGCCAGAATCCGCAGATGGTGGTGGGTGCCAATGAGCCCATTATGTCGCCAAGCTGGTCGCCTGATGGCAGCCGGTTGGCGTATGTCAGCTTTGAACGCAAGAAGCCGATTGTGTTTGTGCAGGACCTGTATGCTGGTTCGCGCAAGGCGGTTGCTTCTTTCAAAGGAAGTAATAGCGCGCCTGCCTGGTCGCCTGATGGTCGTAGCCTGGCGGTGACGCTGACCTTGGATGGTATCTCGCAGATCTACCTGATTCCGGCAGAGGGCGGCACACCACGGCGCCTGCAACGAAGCCCAGGTATTGATACCGAGCCAACCTTTTCACCCGACGGCCAAAACATAATCTTTACGTCGGACCGGGGAGGTAGCCCCCAGCTTTATCGTGCAGCGCTTACTGGTGGCGAGGCCGAACGTATTAGCTTTGAAGGTAGTTATAATGTCTCGCCGCATTACTCGGCAGATGGAAAAATGCTGACATTCGTTCGGCGTGAAAGTGGTGGTTTCCGGGTTGCGACATTGGACTTGAACAGCCGCCAGACATTGACGCTGAGCAGTGGCAGTTATGACGAATCACCCAGTTTTGCACCCAATGGCAAGTTGATTCTGTATGCCTCCGAAGTTGGCGGTCGAGGAACCTTGGCAACGGTGTCTAGTGATGGCCTGGTCAAACAACGTTTGATGGCCGAGGGCGATGTGCGTGAACCGGCGTGGGGGCCCTATGCCGGTCAGCTCCCGCTCACTCGTCTGTCTTTTTAACTTATGTGCCCCAGGGCGCCAATTTTTAGATTCCGCGGTTTACCGCAAAAACAAACCCAAGGAGAAACCCCATGATGCAAAAAACACTTGTCAGCCTGACTTTACTCGGCTTGTTGTCTGCCTGTGCCAGTACGCCAACGCCAGCCCCAGTTGAGCAAGTTGAGCCTGTGGCTGTGGCAAAGCCTACGCCGGTCGACAACACCTACAAGCCCGTTGAGCCTGCTAAGCTTGACCCGCTGAAGGACCCATCGAATGTGCTGTCCAAGCGTAGCGTGTATTTCGACTACGACAAGTACGATGTCCGTGCCGATCAAGCTTCGCTGGTGCAAGCCCATGGCCGTTATCTGGCTTCCAACCCAGGCCGCTCGGTGCGTATCGAAGGTAATGCCGATGAACGTGGCAGCCGTGAATACAACTTGGCGTTGGGCCAAAAGCGTGCTGAAGCCGTACGTCGTGCATTGAGCACCGTTGGCGCGCAAGACAAGCAAATCGAAGCCATCAGCAATGGCGAAGAAAAGCCACGTGCTACCGGCCACGACGAGGGTAGCTACACTGAGAACCGTCGCGCCGATGTAGTGTACGACGGCGAGTAAGTCCTGGCACCTTGCTAGTAAGAACCTGCTTAAAGTCTCGCGAGCTAGGGTGAGACAAGGCGAAGACGACAGAGGAAGCGGAGTTTCCCTAGGGTAAATGCGCATTCCGATGATGTTTTCAACGCTGTATAGCCGACGCACAGCAGACTTTAGACAGGTTCTAAGACTGGGAGGTTGTTCCGAATCTACCGCTAGCCACCACAGGTGGCATACGCTGTAGGGTAGGGACAGATCCCAAGCCAAAAATAGCGCCCCGTGCTTTTGTACGGGGCGTTTCAATACGGAGCGCAAGCATGCTGAAACGGTTATTACCCTTTGCCCTGTTGGGTTCGTTGGCCCTGCCAGGTCATGCGGGTTTGTTTGACGACGATGAAGCCCGCAAGCAGATTGCTGAGATCCGCAACCAGACTGAGAGCCGGATCAATGACCAGCAGCGTCGGCTTGATCAGATCGACAGCCGTGTCAGCCAGAAATTGGTTGAGGTGCAGGGCCAGATGGGTGAGTTGACCCAGCAGATTGCGCAATTGCGCGGGCAGTTGGAAGTGATCAACTTCAATCTGCAAAATCTTCAGAAACGCCAGCAAGACCTGTACGTGGACCTTGATGGTCGTATGCGTGCGATGGAGGAGGGTACGTCAGGAGGCGGTAACCCTATGTCCCGTGCACGGAATACCCAGCTTGAGGCGGAGGCAGCTACAGCTTACGAAGCAGCTTATGGTTTATATCGCGAAGGTAAGCTTAAGCCTGCCATGGCTGCACTCAATGGGGTCAACAGCAAATACGCTAACACCCAAGCGGCACCGAATGCTTTGTTCTGGCTGGCGATGGCCCATGCACGGACGGGCGACGCCAAGAGTGCGCTGCTGTCCTTCCGTAAACTGGTGGATGCTCACCGTGATCACCCCAAAGCGCCGGATGCCCTACGCGCCATGGCCAGTTTGCAGTTGGACCAAGGGAACAAGAAGGCGGCTGCCAGTACGCTTAAGGAACTGTTGGCCAATTACCCGGATACGGAAGCGGCTAAGGAAGCAGAAAAAGAGCTAAAAAAGCTTTAGCAAACCAGTGGACAGGCGTTGAAACAGGGCACGATGGTTTACGTGCCCTGTGTTATTCAGGCCTGTCGCAGCCTTATTCGATGACCTCGTTTTTTTCGCCTTCTTCGTCGTCTTCAGGTTTTGGCCGTGCCCAGAACAAGCGATCGGGTATCTGCTGACCCATGCCGGGGCGATAGGCGTTTTGCAGGGTTTGCCAGGTGTAGTCTTCGGCTTCGCGTGCAGCTTGTGCGATATCCATGCCATTGGCGATAAAGGCGGCGAAGGCTGCCGATAACGTTGTGCCGGCGCCGTGGTAGCTGCCCGGCAGCCGCTCCCAGCTGTCCAGGCGTACCCGGCCAGAACGGTTGAATAGGGCATTGTTTACTGTGGGAGTTTGTTCATGCGTGCCGGTGACCAGGACGAACTCCGTGCCAAACTGCCGGATGCGCAAAGCTGCTTCATCCATGGTCATATCGTCTTGTTCGTCGGGTTCGTCACTGCCCAAGCGGCGTGCGTCCAGGCTGTTGATTGTCAGGATGGTCGTGTGCGGTAGCAAGAGTTCACGCAAGGCCCCGATCATTTCCTCGTCCGCAAAGTCGTCGTTGCCGGCGGTGGTGAATACCGGGTCGAGAATCAGGGGGATATCGGGATAGTCAGCGGCAATCTCAGCGACGACGGTGAGATTTTCCAGGCTGCCCAATACGCCTACCTTGATGGCTGCAATCTGCATGTCTTCCAGCAGAAAGCGCGCTTGGTCAGACACCATATCCGCTTCGATAGCCAGAAAGTCTTCTGTCCCGGCAGTGTCTTGTACCGTAACGGCGGTAATGACGGGTAGGGGGTGACAGCCTAGCGATGATAAGGTCAGGATATCGGCAGCAAGGCCACCGCCTGCGGAAGGGTCGTTCGCTGCGAAGACTAGGACAATGGGAGGAGCGGGATTCATGAAACGCTATCTTGAAATGGGTGGTTAACTTGAGCCGAGTGATTACAAAACAGCGGCCAAGGCTGGACAATACGCTAGAATTTTAGCCCATCGTGTCATTCCCCTCGATTGCTTGCTATGAAAAAGTATATGTGTCTGATTTGTGGCTTTATCTATGACGAAGCCGTTGGCCATCCCGATGATGGCATTGCACCCGGTACCTTATGGAGTGATGTGCCGATGAACTGGACTTGCCCCGACTGCGGTGCGCGTAAGGAAGATTTTGAAATGATAGAAATCTAAGAACCTGTCTACGATTTTTTACGAGCCGCTGTCAGCAGCGGTGAAGCGCAGCACAATACCGGAATGTATTTAGGTATACGAGGCTGCGACCTGCTTGATGCGGAGCACCATAGCAGTTCGGCGTCCCCCTTGCGGGGGCTTTCGAGCAGCGCATAAGCTCTGATCACGGCTGCGCACAGTAAGATCGTAGGCAGGTTCTGAGCGCGTGCTGCACGCTGCCGGTAGTGCGCTTTGCGCCTGCCACCCCTGTTTGGAGGTTTGATCATGTTGAAACGTCGTCTTAGTTTGCTTGGCCTTGGCGTCAGCATTTTGTTGGGTGCTTGTCAGCAGGTGAATACCACCGAGAGTGGCGCGATTGGCGTCAGCCGCAAGCAAACCATGTTCTCGATGCTGTCGTCGGCCCAGGTTGACCAGATGGCGGCAGAATCTTATTCAACCACCCTCACGCAAGCCCAGAAAAAGGGCATTCTGAATAATGATTCGGCCATGACAAGCCGGGTCAAGGCCGTGGCAAAGCGTCTTATCCCGCAGGTGGCGGTATTTCGTAAGGATGCCCTGGCGTGGAAGTGGGAAGTCAATGTGGAAGACAGTCCCGAACTGAACGCCTATTGCGCGCCGGGGGGCAAGATCATGTTCTATACGGGCATCATCGAAAAGCTCAAGCTGAATGATGACGAGATCGCCGCCATCATGGGCCACGAAATGGCACATGCCTTGCGTGAGCACGGCCGCGAGCGCATGAGCAAGGCCTACGCCCAGCAGATGGGGGCCAAGTTGCTCTCTGCGGTCACTCAGGGGCAGTACGATGGTTATATCGGTTTGGCCAGCAAGGTTACCGATGTCGCTTACAACCTGCCCAATAGCCGTCAAAACGAGTCGGAAGCTGACGCGATGGGGATAGAGCTGGCCGCCCGTGCGGGTTACGATCCCGCGGCTGCCATCGTGTTATGGCAAAAGATGAGCGCGGGCTCAAAGGGGCAGCCGCCACAATTTCTGTCTACCCACCCCTCGAACGAGACACGTATCAGCGAGTTGCAGGCCAATATCCCCAAAGTGATGCCGCTGTACCAGGCTGCACGTAAAAAGAGCTAATTCTCCGGTTGTTCCCAGTCTGGGAACAACCGCCGCACCACAGTAACAAACTGATGTTACGCAGTGCATACGCTAACCTGTCGCCATGAAGAACAAAGAACTCGATTTGTACACCGACTATTTGCTGAGCACGTTTGGCGCGGCGACAGCAACGGGCTTGTCGGCGATGGTAGGT
>NZ_PDZH01000078.1 GCF_002735695.1 Chitinimonas sp. BJB300 | reverse complement strand
AGCTCAAGCAAGCGACCAAAGCCCATATGGAGATGTTGGAAAACACCCCGGAACGAGTGTGCTCCTATTTCGAAGACCCCAGGATCAAGTACGCCGCCTGATCAACACTTAGTTGCCGGGTGAATAGGCCAAGCCACGGCCTACCTAGGCGTGCAGTTGAAAATGCCGATGGCCGAGGCTGCCGAGTTTGCCGCCCAGTTGCAGGACGCCACACGCACCAGCGAAGCGGACATGTTGAGCTTGATGGATACCATCCAGCGCACGTTTTACCTAGGCGTCAATAGCGGCAATATGTTGCAGGGCTTCGCCAAGCTCTCACCCGCTATGGATACAATACGTATGAAGGGCATTGAGGGTGCCAATGCGCTTGCCCCTCTTCTGGTGATGGCAAATCAGGCCGGCATGGCGGGTGAATCGGCCGGGAATGCCTACCGTCAGGTGCTGCAAGTCTCTCTTGATGCGAATAAGGTGAGCAAGGTCAATGCCGAATTAACCAAGCACAAGATCAAGCTCGACTTTACCAATGGCAAGGGTGAATTCGGTGGCCTGAATAAGCTGTTTGCCCAGCTGGAGAAGCTCAAGAAGCTCTCCACGCAAGACCGATTAGGCACCATCAACAAGCTATTCGGTGATAATTCAGAAACCTTGCAAGTGGTCTCGTTGCTAATCGACAAGGGCGCGGCGGGTTACGCCGACGTGCAAGCCAAGATGGCGAATCAGGCCAGCTTGCAGCAGCGCGTCAATAAACAGCTTGGCACCCTGCAAAACCTATGGGATGCCGCTAGCGGGACGTTTACGAATGCCCTCGTGGTGTTTGGCGAAGCCATCGCGCCCGAGCTGAAAGCCGTTACCGAATGGCTGGGCAAGCTGGCTGAACAAACCGGCGCTTGGGCGAAGGCGCACCCGCAACTGACCAGTGGGCTAATGAAATGCGCTGCCGTATTGGCGGTGACATTGACCGTGCTCGGAGGCTTGGCGCTGGCGTTTGCTGCCGTGTTGGGGCCGCTTGCCATGGTCCGGCTGAGTGTTGGCTTGTTGGGGATGAAGTTGGGCGGCTTGGGTAGTGGATTGATGAAGCTGCCAGCGGTGGGCCGCGTTGTGTTTGGTGGGCTGGTGAGTGGCTTCAAGCTATTGGGTGCGGCAGCTGGTTGGCTTGGCGGCGCGCTGATGAAGCTACTTACGGTGGCTCGCGTCGTGTTTGTCTTCCTGCTGGCGAATCCCGTGGTGGCCTTGGCCGTTGCTCTGGCGACACTGGCCCTCACTATTTGGGCCAACTGGGGCGCGCTAGGACCGATGTTCGCCGCGCTGTGGGCCGGTATCAAGTCCAGCGCGGGCGCATGCTGGGATTGGATCAGTGCAAAAGTCGGCGGTGTGGCGCAGACGATTTACGCGCTGTACTTGCAATGGTCCCCCGTGCGTTTGATCTATCGGCATTGGGACGACATCAAGGCGTTCATGTCTAACCTGCCTAGCCAATTTATGACCATCGGCGGCCAGATCATCGACGGGCTGATTAATGGGATTAGCGCCAAGTGGGGCGTGTTAAAGGACAAGTTCGCCAGCCTGGGCGATGCGCTACCCGGTTGGCTACGCACCAAGCTTGATATCCATTCCCCTAGCCGCGTCTTTGCCCAGATTGGGCAATACACCATGCAGGGCTTGGACGTCGGTATCGACAAGGGCCAGCAAGGTCCGCTCGACCGTATGTTGGCGCTGACCAAGCAGTTAACCACGCCGGTGGCGGCTGCCCTCTCCCTTGGCTCGCCGGTAATGGCCAACGCGACGCCGGTCAAGATTGATAGCCGTCCGCCATTATCCCGCCCTGCTGCGTCGGCACAGGCTGCTCCTGCCCCCATCAACATCACCATCAACGCCGCCCCCGGCATGGATGAACGCAAGCTCGCCCAGTTGGTGGCACAGGAAATCGCGCGCCAACAGCGTAGTGCCCAAGCCGCCAACCGCAGCCGACTGGCAGATCGCGATTAAGGAGCAACATCATGATGGCATTGGGTCTATTCGTATTCGAACTGCGCAGCGCGCCGTTTCAAGAAATGCAGCATAAGAAGGCATGGCGACATCCCAGCGGTAGCGCGGTAGGTGTGCGCCCGGAAAGCCAATTCCTGGGCCTGGATGAAGAAACCGTGACTTTATCCGGCGTGCTTTATCCCGAGCTGACCGGGGGCGAGCTGACGTTGCTGCAACTGGATGAAATGGCGGACCAAGGCACGTCGTGGCCGTTGATTGGCGGGGATGGCTATTTGTATGGGTTGTTTGTGATTGAAAGTAAGGAAGTCACGCGCTCGGTGTTCTTTAGCGATGGCGCAGCGCGACAGATTGATTTCACCCTCAACCTCAAGCGCGTTGACGATAACGCAGTCGATACCCTGGGCGGCCTGCTGGGCAACCTGGGCGGTTTGGCTAGCCTGGGGCTGGGATCATGAGCAGCGCAGCCCGCACGCCGGTTTTTAGGCTGATGCTGGATAGCAAAGACATCACCACCAGCTTTGCCAAGCGCCTGGAATCGCTGACGCTGACGGACAATCGCGGCTTTGAGGCCGACCAGCTCGATATTGTGCTGTTAGACCGTGACGGCAAACTAGACCTGCCATCACGCGGTGCCAAGTTGTCGTTAGCGCTGGGCTGGCTCGGTGCGCCCTTGGTGGAAAAGGGCCAATACGTGGTAGACGAAGTGGAACACAGCGGCGCGCCGGACAAGCTCACCTTGCGCGCCCGTTCGGCCGACTTGCGCGCCGGACTGAGTACCAAGAAGGAACGCAGTTGGCACCGTCAGACCGTGGGCAGCATTGTGCGCAAGATAGCGCGGGAAGCCAGCCTGAAGCCGGCAATTGCCCCGACACTCGATAGCCAAGCCGTCGCCCATATCGACCAAACCGCAGAATCGGATATCAACCTATTAAGCCGCTTGGCAACCCTGCACGGCGCAATCGCCACGGTCAAGGCGGGGCGCTTGCTGTTTATCAAAGCCGGGGCTGGCCAGACCGCCAGCGGTGCCGCGATTGCGCAGGTGCATATCACCCGCCAGCACGGCGACGGCCATCGCTTCGCCATTGCTGACCGCGAGACCTACACAGCGGTGCGCGCCTATTTCCAAGACACCAAGGGGGCGAAGAAAGGCGAAGTGCTGATCGACAAGGCTGGCCCGGTCAAAGCCAATAAGAAAACCCGCCCCAGCATCGAAAGCACCAAGACCTTACGGCATACCTACGCCAGCAAGGCCAACGCCCAGCGCGCCGCCAAGGCGGAATGGGACCGCCTGCAACGCGGGGTAGCAACCTTTAGCCTAACGCTAGCCAAGGGAAGGCCGGAGCTTTTCCCCGAGCAACCGGCAGCCGTCAGCGGCTGGAAGCCCGCGATTGATGGCCTGCCCTGGATCATTGGCAAGGCAACGCACAAGCTTGATAGCAGCGGGTTTACGACGGACTTGGAGTTAGAGGTGCGGGCGGAGGTGGTGGCGTAGCGTGAGCTGCTGTTGTTCCGCGCGATGTTGGGCAGATAGAATAGAAAAACCCGCCGTTAGGCGGGTTTCTCAGTACTATCGTCTGTCCATGGGGGGAGGCTTGCGCCAGCAATTCCCTTGGCTAGTAAGAAAACTATAGGGTTTATTGACGATGCCGTCAACACGGGAAACCGTTATCGCAATTCGAGGGGCATTATCTGCCCCGCGTCTTGGAACTTATGAGCTAGCGTCAGGCAGGCGGGGGGATGATGACCCCACCGCATTGGCGCTCTATGCTTGGAATGCCCAAGTGTCAGCGGCACTGCTAGCACCCCTGCATATCTGTGAGGTCGTGGTGCGCAATGCTGTTGCTGACGCGCTAGAAGCAATCTACGGCGATAGGTGGCCGTGGTCGCCTGGGTTTGAGCAAAGCTTGCCTGCCCCGCAAGTGGGATACAGCCCACGCCAGGATTTGCAAAGTGCGAGACGGAAGGCGACGACAGTCGGAAAGGTCATACCTGAACTTAAGTTTGTCTTTTGGCAGAAGATGTTCACCCAGCGGAACGATGATCGTTTGTGGCGTCGTCACCTGAGGCGTGTTTTCCCAAATCTGGATTCGACTAGGACTATCGAGCAGCTGAGGGAAAGTCTTTATGGTGACTTGGAGCATATCCGAACGTTGAGGAATCGGATTGCGCATCACGAGCCTATCTTTAGTCGAAACCTAGGTGGCGACTTGTGCGTGATAAGGACTTTGATTGAGCATCGGTGTAAGGTAACTGCCGATTGGGCCATGAAGAATCAGCAAGCATCGGAATTAATCGCAGCTTGGACGTAACGAGATTAGGCTTCTGCAGCCTAACCCCTAGGCATCCAGAAAAACGCGAAGCCCCGCCTAAGTTGCGGGGCTTTTGCATGGTTTTTTGCTCACAAATACTGTGAATAAATTGCCCTAAGCCGCATAAAACATAGCTTTGATAGTGGTTAGCTAATATTGACACTAGGTGGTCGAGCACTAGAATTGCCCCCTCTTATGGAGTTATCTAGTTGATTCGAGCTTTTGTGTTTTTTATGGTGGTCATTTGCGCCAGTCTTGCGGAAGCCAGCCATTGCAAGTCGCTGTCTTGTCAGCTCTTCGCGGATATCCCCGTTACGGATCAGCAGAGTAACTACCTTGTTTCAACCGCCGAGCCTGTCAATGTTGAGGATGATGCTAGGAGGGCTGTCCCGCGTAATGTAGTACGTTACCTCGTTGCGCCTCGAAGCACGCCGCCTGCTGAAATATTGACCAAATTTTTAAATGGCCAGGGCCTGAATGGTAGTAGCGCCCCTCTCTCAATTGATGAGAGCGAAAGCGCCTATCGGGGGAAGGTTGTCTATGCCATTTTTAGCGTCTTTGCCGACGATGATGCCTATGTTTTAGCGCCTATGACAGGGATGGCGAGAAGTACGGTTTGGCAGCTTTGGGGGGCGACAATGAAAGTTGTCCATGATGGCGGGTCTGATTTGGGCTTGTCTTATGAAGCTGGTGCGCCTAGCGCTCACATCGTGGTAAACAACAAGTCAACACCCGTCATGATTCGTCTCGATTCTCCTTTTTCTATCTATCTAGACTTCCAGGCCTTTGGTGAGCGGGCATATCTGACTTGGCAGAGTGATATGTCGGGTGCTCGAGGTTGGTTCGGTGGTGCTATTTCTGTTGGCATGCTTTTCATGTTTTACCTTGCCATATCTCGCCGCGAACTTGGGCCTTGGCTCTATCTATTGGCGCAAATGTTCATCGCATGGTGGATGATGGCAAGAATGGGGGCTCCCGCGCCCGTTGATAGCGCTGTTGTTCAGCGGATGTCCCTTTTGTTGCCGCTGTTTGGTTATTTAACGATTGCCCCCTTGGCGCTCGTGAGTGTGGTTCATGCAAATAGCGGGGGGCGGCGAATTAGTTTGTTTGGAACTAATGGCTTAAAGATGGTGATAGCCTTTAATGGCAGCCTAGCCACACTCTCTATTGTCTATGCTCTGGTTGGTTCTGATTTTGGGTCTTTGCAATTTTTTGTCCCGCTGATGATGGGTAGCATGGTCGCCTCTCCGCTGGCCATGCTGTTATATCTCCTGGCTGCGGTGCGTGCTAAGTTGCCTGATGCTGGGCGAATATTGGTAGGGCAGCTACTTTGCTACTGCGGTTTTGGATTGATTCTACTTCGCCAATACTCAAGTCTAATTGACCCGCCAGTATGGTCTACCGTCATTAATGCTGCAGTTTTGTCCGACTTGCTGTTCTGGAATTACATTTCTGAGCTACTGCGGTATCGGTCTGAAAAACAGCACAGAGAAAAGGCGGCGGCAAGTCATGAAGCGACTGTGAAAGCGAAAGTGCAGCTTGATAATAGCTATGCGATGCTAAGCGTAACCAATGATGCCATTCTTAATAGGATGGAAACCTCGGCACACAATATTAAGAATCAGATAAGCCATATTGAAGCCATGTTGACATTGGGGAATCGTGAAGGTGCAATTAATGGACTTGATGACTTGAGGCGAGGGGTTCGCATCGCGAATCGATCGCTTCATTCTTCTATCTGTCTAACTGTGCGCCCATTCGGAATAGCTGGGGAAATTATTGAATGGCGACTTGGCGTTGCCGAGCCATTATTGGCTAAGCGAGGAATATCGCTTAAATGCGCGATTGGTCCCAGAGTGGCTGATGCTGTCGTTGATGAATATCTTATGACCGAGGTGTTGCGCGAGTTGCTGACTAATGCCTGCCGTTATAGTGAGGGAGGTAGTACCGTCAGTTTAGATTTTGCATTGTTGGGGGCAAAAGTAATATTCCACGTTGAGAATGAGGCCACTGTTTGCCCTGAGCGCCTGGAGCGGTTAGGTGAAGAAGCGGTATCTCCGGGGGCGACCAAGAATGGCGAGCAATCTTCTGGTGAAGGTTTGCGATTAATGGCCAGTTTGGTTCGGCACGCTGGCGGTAGTTTTCAGGTGATTGGGGGCAATCACCTGATCCGTTTTGTTGTGGTTCTACCGGTTAAGCTGGAGTTGCCAGTTCACAATGGTGAATCTGTTCCTGTATGTCTTGCGTAGTGTGATCAACGTAGAGAATGCCGTTAAGGTGATCTACTTCATGCTGTAGGCAGATGGCAAGCACGCCGCTTGCATCAAAATCAACTGGGTTGCCTTCGCGGTCAAGTGCCTTTAGGTTGATGTTGAGGGACCGTTTAACCATCATTTTCGCTGCAATTTCAGTAGGAATGCCAACTACCGACAGGCAGCTCTCTGGTACGTCCAGTGTTTCATCTCCGAGCAGTGTTACTACTGGGTTGATGTACGCCCGAATGTCTGAATAGTCGTCGCCTGTCGCCAATACAATAATGCGTTTGTGAACATCTACCTGACTAGCCGCTAAGCCCATTGCATCATGATGATTCATTGTTTCAATCATGTCTGCAATGAGTTGCTGAATGTCTGGCGTGATGGTTTCCACTGGTTGCGCGGTCGTGCGTAGTCGCGCATCGGGATAGCGCAGGATGTCTAGTAAAGCCAATTGCTTGCCTCCAAAAGGATTCAATTATACAGAGGCGTTTATAGTGTTATCAGTCGGGAAAGCGCTCTACCCATTATTGAAATAGCTAGGGTGTCCTGCCTGTCTGGTATGACGGCTAACATGTCCTTGTGTAGTGCATAGACGCGCGGTTTAGTTATATCGTACTGTGCAGCAATCTCTTTCGGCTCTTTCATCAGTAAAAGCTGACGCATTGCCATCGCTTCGGCTCTTGTGTAGTCATCCAGGAAGTGAGTAAAGCGCCGGAAAAGTTGCCATTCATCAAACTTGTCTTGGGCGAGGCCATTCAGGTCAATCAGATGTTGGCAAATCCTACTCATCATTACCGCGAGTGGTGTGTCCTTCGAAAAGTAGCCGTGAATCCATCCCTGCATGGCAAAGCCGTTTAAGGTTTCCATTTCTACTGCACCACTGGCGATAACTAGCGGCGCATCCATTTTTGCAGCGCGTAGTTTTGGTACGTAGCGGGCCGGCGAATGCGGCTTAATGAAGTAGTCACTCAGAATGATACTGGGCTGCGTGTATCCGTCGATTAGCTTCTGTTCTATTTCCTCAGTGCTGGGGAAATGTTCAATGCTCTGAAATCCCGTTAGTGCGAGTTGCCGCTTGTAGACCGCTGCAATGGCGTCGTCATCTTCGATTAAAAGTATTTTTGCGTACATTTCTGGATGGCGTGTATGTAAATATTTTTTCGGTTTTCCTGCGCAAAATGTCAAAAAATTGAACTTTGTGCACGAACTCGACATTTTTTTCGCTTTACGGTTAGAAAGTATCAGAAAAGCGAAAATTGTTCGGTTGTTGCCGTGGTTGGCTTTGGGGAATAATTCTCTAAGCCGCTCTGGCAGCGGTTTTGCTGGTTTTTATGGATGTAGGGGTGTTAGGACGATGCTAGTCGCACTTGGTTGGATTGATGCCGTGTTTTAGGCACTCGGCGATACCAGAGAGCGAATCAATTAAGCGCGGGGAGAGCCGCTGGCTCTCGTAAAGTTCAATCCAAGCATCAACCATGCTGGCTAGTTCTTCTGGTATTGCCTTGGTGACAAACCCTGGTTCGTGCAGTTTGGCTAATTCTGCCTGCTGTTTGCTGAGGCGCATTGGGCCTTCGCCGTTCGCAAGCCATTCTGGGCGGACGCCTAGCAGCTTTGATAGCGGTAGAAGTAAGTCACCGGGGAGCGTGTTGGACGAACCGTCGAACCACCTTTGGATAGTTGATCGGTTTTTCTTTAGCGCAGTCGCAATGTGCGCGGGTCTTAGCTTCGCCTCTCTCGCTGCACGTCCAATTCGTTCACTTAGATGGCTAGACATGTTCATATTATCGAACATTTAATGTACATTTTTATTGCAGCGAATGTATCACTATGCGAACATGTACATAGTTTGTACATAAATCATTCATTTGTTCATAAAGGGAAACATGAACAAGGCTTTTGTAGTTTCATTTTTCGGATATCCGGCTAGTGCCGCGAAGGCTTTAGGTGCGGCGCGCTCAACTATTCACGCATGGCCAGAAAAGCTGCCGGATAGCGCGATAGGTCGTATCGCCCGCTTGCGCCCTGATGTACTTCGCGCTTGGTGGGACCAAGAAGCTAAGCCGCCGCGTGGGCGCAGCCGCTAAATCCAAACGAAGTTTTGTATTAACCGTAGCCATGCCTAGCAGTTTAGGGGTGTGGGCGGTTTCTGTATCCATCGGAAAGTAAGGTTCCAAGATGAAACGCTACCCGCATATTGTTTCTGTCGCCCAGATGATTGCTAAAAACTTCCATGACGGCATTCATGGACTGGCCCAGGCTATGGGTAAGAATTCAGCCATTCTGTCCCACAAGCTCAGCCCCACATTCGAAGGCAACCATTTAAGCCTTGAAGAAGCGGCATTCATCACAGAGGCCACCCAAAGCCATGCTATCGCTGACGCGCTGGCGGCCCTGATTAACCGCATTACCGTTGCCTTGCCGGATGCTGACGTTTCTATGCGCGACTTGACCATGGTGTTTTGTCGGGTGGTGCAGGAGTGTGGCGACGTGGGGCGCGAGCTGGTTGATGCGCAGTCGCCAGCTTCCGAGTGGGGTGAACAAATCAGCCCTGCCGAACGCAAGCGGATCGATAAAGAACTGACCGACCTGATATCAGTGGCCGCTGGCTTACGCCAGCGTGTTCAGGCTGATTGAATCTTTGTGGCGATGAATCGTGATGTCTCTGGGGGGTTATAAATGGCTGTACCTTGTCCTTGTGGCGGCGTCGCCTGCACCGTTTCATCCATCATGTACAGCGCAACGACCCGTAAAAGCTGGGTGCAGTGCAAGCGCTGCATGCGTTACTCGACCCGCCTGGACGAAGAGGCGCAAGTACTGTTTCCCGGTATCCCCGAGGGGTCCATCGATAGTCTGCCGTTAGTGGCGCTAAAACTTCGCAGCCGTAACGCTGGCATTTTGCGCCGTGCCTTTGAGCGCCAGGAAAACCAACTCGAACTGCCGCTTTAACGTCTGACCCGTAGCACCTAATCCCATTAGCTGATTTTCAAGCGCCTCACTGCGCCAAGGGGATCGGCTTGCCTGCAAAAACGAAAGAGACATGCATGTACAACAGCATTGAAGTTCAGCTCACACAAGAGCGCATCGTGGAAGGTGGCATTTATTGGCACGCACGCCGTGCAAAGCTCGTGCGCGTTATCGGCCTGGAAATGCGCTTCGATGGTGTTATGGCCAGTTACGAATTGGTTGCCTCGCGGGAGGTTCGCAAGTGGTGCTTTGTCGATGCGCTGCGCAGTCATAAGCAAGTGAAAGCGGATTTTCAGGCAAGCCGTATGGCAATGGACGCCTTTGCAGCGTTGGCAGAGTTGGCCTGAGTATGCAAACCCATTCCCAAGAACAGCGCGCCCTGACCAGCGCCAGTCATTGCGGGGCCATTTTGCGCATGATCGAGGCCAGTCAGGCTGCGCGTGCGAACGTCAAGCGCGCTCGCAGCGTTGCCCCTTCGTATTGTCGTCGCCCGGAACCTGTCGGACCGGACCATGTTGCGGTGGTGGATGGTTATCCAATCTTGCCGGGACGGTTTGCCGATCTGGCAGTGACTGGCCCGGACCTGCTTGCCCATATCGACGGGCTCCTTGCTGATTTAGAGACCAAGCTGCATAAGTTTCCCTGTAGTGGGCTGGAGATTCACCTGCAGCCTTTTGTTCGCGCTGCGCGTGGCAATCTCGGTTACGTCTTGGCCGAGCTGAGTCGTGCGTGCGACCGGCACAAGTATGCCGTTGCGCGCCGCTCTTCACTGCTTCCTGTGTTTGAGGGCCGGGAGCCGCGCAAGTGAACGACTTGTCATTTCTGGATGAGTTTTCGTTACATCCGCCTCCGGCTGGGGTGGCACAGACTGACTCCGAGTGGCTTGCGGAAAACTGCCCCGAGCATTTGGCCGCATCCAAGGGGTATGACGGCGAGCCGAGCACTGTTGCCGAGTTTGTCCGCCGTCATATTCCGCCGCAAGAGTGGGACGGCCTGACGGGGGCTGACGACAAAGCGTTGTTGGCTCGGTTTCGCTATTGGCAAGATCAGCCCGCAGGCTTTGTTGAGGCGCTTCAATTGCAGCACAAGATTGATGCGCTGATCGGTAATGAGGATGCCGCGCTGATCGACGTTGCCCGTGCTGGTGAGGAGGGCGCGAGCATCGCTGGCAGGCTGATGGGCTGGCTCGGTATCGATAGTACGCGGGAGTTTATTGTTGAGCGTTTTGGCCTTCGCCTCCCTGAGCCGGTTGAACCTGAGAGGGTGAAGTCGGGAAGCGTCACGCTTGAGGGGGTTGGTCGTCGTATGGAAGACGACAGGGTGTGGCGTCGAAATCTGATCCGCCGTCATATGCAGGTTCTTGAGCACAACCGCATTGCGTCTGGCCGAGTGCGGCGTGATCACGAAACGATCATTTCCGACCAAGCCTTGCAGACTATGCAGAGCAAGTGGGAGGACCAGCAGGCCGCTTTACAGGCCACGCTTGCGTTCAGTGACGCCGGTGACGAGGTGAGCTTGTCCGAGCTTCAGCAGGCCAGCGTATCCAATCCCCGTTTGCGCTTCGCTGAGTTAATCACGCGTGTGAAGGGTTTCGAGTTGATTGCCGAGGATATCGGACACTGTGCGGTGTTCGTGACGCTGACGTGTCCAAGTCGTTTCCATCCGAGCAAGACCATCAGTATTAAGCGCCAGAAGGGCAAGCGTGCCTATAAGCAGGTAACCAATCCTGTTTGGGAGGCAGCAGACAGGCCAACGCCGAAGCACGCTAACAATCACCTGTGTCGGGTGTGGGCGCAGACCCGTGCAGCTGGTGCGCGGCGACATCTGGGTGTGTATGGCATTCGCGTTACTGAGCCGCACGCCGACGCTTGCCCGCATTGGCACATGATTTTGTTTGGTGAGCCGCATGCATTGGGCCAGTTCGTCGCGCTCTTCAATTACTACGCCTGCCGCGATGATGCGGAAGAGCTGACCGAGGCCGTTTGGGAAAAGGTCAAGGTCGAGGGTAAGTCGCGCCCTATCTGGCGCAAGAAGCCCGGTGCGACCGTGCGCTTTGACTGCATGACCATGACGCCGGCAAGGGTGCTGGAAGATGGCCGCCGCGTTGGTGGTGCCGTTGCCTACCTGACGAAATACCTTACTAAGAACCTGGACGGCAAGACTGAAGAGCTTGCCGCAGGTGGCGAGCATAGGGCGCTTGGCGATGACTACGAAGCCGGCACCGATACGGTCACTGGTGCGAAGAAGGTGCGCGGCTGGGCCTCGCTTTGGCGTCTTCGCCAATTCCAGCTTTATGGCGGGCCGCCTGTTGGGCTGTGGCGCGAGCTGCGCAAGCTGAAGGGCGCGGAGCAGGATAGCGTCTTTCTGGATTACGCCGTGTTGGCTGCGGATAAGGGGGACTGGCGCTCGTTCTGCCAGCTTATGGGCGGGCCGAATGTATCCCGTAAGGATATGCCGGTCGGGTTTGTTATGGCCGACCGTCCGGGCGAAGTTAATCGCTATGGCGAGCAAGCCTGTGCCGTCATTAAGGGTGTGCAGGATTTGGTGCAGCCCATCGCGCCTGTCGTTACGCGCACCAAGGTTTGGCGTATCGAGTGGCGCGCAGAGCGCGACACCAGCAAGGCCGCAGGCCGCGCAGCTAGGTCGGGCGCAGCCCGGCCATCTAGGTCTTGTGCCAATAACTGTACGGAGCCGGTCGACCACATTGTGCTGCCGGTTGCCGATAGCGGCCTACGGGCTGGCTATTCCGACGATCCAGGCCCACCACCGTGGGAACTGCCACCGAAGCAGGTCTATTCCCCACCCGATTCACATCTTTATGCCCGCTTGTATGGATAAGCCACGCCCGTTCCTTGCCGGCGTGCGTGCCCTGCTGCACGTGCTCGCCTTCTTTCTATTGCAAACCCTGGTTTTTATTATCGAAAGGAATTAACCATGTCTGACGCTATCGACATCGCCAACGACTTAGCACAACGCCGCCTGGACGCACTCATTGCAAGGCGGCGCGGCTCCCTGCACCAGCAAGGGACGCCCGAGTGCGTGGATTGTGAAGACGACATCCCCGCAGCACGCCGCGCCCTTTGCCCGTCTGCAATCCGCTGCGTTCACTGCCAGACCAAGCACGAGACCCGCCAACGGCAAGGCATGGGCCGCTAGTCCTGCCGGCATTGCTTCCCCTGAATAATTTGAGGAGATACGGACCATGAAAAAACAAACCTTCACCGTCGACCAACTGCTTACTGCGATTCGCAAGGCTGAATCGTTGGACGAGCTTAAGTACATGGTCGGTCCATCCGACGAGAACGAAGCTCTGTCTGGGCAGCGTCTGGCAAGAATCGACCGGCTGTTTAACAGCTATGGCTCCGACATGAGCACATGGCCTTGGCATGCCCGAGATACGTATGAACGCCTGAATAATGAGCAAAGGGACTTCGAGAACACCTACTGCTAGGCAGTTCTGCAGTTCTCGTAACCACCCGTGCCTTCTACACGGCCAACCAAACTCAATACTTACAAAAATACTGAAATGTCTGACAGCTTCTTACTTAGCAAGATCGAACTTATAGAACTTACCGGAAGCAAGCATAAGGCTTTGCAAGCCAAGTGGCTGAAGAAAAACCGGTGGGTATTCGCTACCGACATCAACGAGCGTCCTACCGTCGCCCGCAAATACGCCCTAATGCGCTTTGGTGTTAGTGAAGAAGCGACACGTTCCGCTCCCGCTGCTGAACCTAACTTTGATGCGCTTTGCCAGTAGGAGGGTTGGAATATGGGACGCAAACGCACAAATGATTTTGACCTTCCACCCCGAATGGCGAGAAAAGGTTTCAGTTACTACTACGTAACAAATACGAAACCTCGCCGCTGGATTGCTTTAGGACCTGATCTTGGTATTGCCAAAAGAAAGTGGGCCGAGCTTGAAAATACAGAACCAAGCCCGAACGACTCTACATTTGCAGCGGTGGCCGCTCGCTACAAGAGGGATGTTTTCCCAACCAAAGCCCCGCGAACACAGAAAGACAATGCCAAGGAACTGGTTAACTTGCTTGCGGTATTTGGGGAGGTGCCGCTTGACTCAATTAAACCAACCCACGTGCGTCAATACCTTGATAAGCGAGGGGCTACCGCTCAAGTTCGCGCAAATCGAGAGAAAGCATTGCTAAGCCATATCTTTAACCGTGCCCGTGAGTGGGGTCTAACTGATCGTCCTAATCCTTGCGAGGGAGTTAAAGGGCATCGTGAGACAGGACGGGATAAGTATGTAAGCGATGAAGAATACCGAGCAGTTTGGGAACAAGCCCACTTTACAGTGCAGGATGCAATGGATTTGGCATATTACTCCGGTCAACGCCCTGCTGATGTCCTCAAACTGAAGCGTTCGGATATTCAGGATGGAGCACTATGTATCAAGCAAAACAAAACCGGAAAGAAATTACGCATAAGCATTACTGGAAAACTCGACGAAGTGATTTCGAGAATTCTTACTCGCAACACCGGCAGTACAGGAACAGCCTTAATTCAGGACGAGGACTGCAGCGGGCTGAACAGTACAACTCTTCGGAGTCGGTTCAATAAGGCGCGTGCACTGGCTAAGGTCACATTTCAATTTAGAGACTTACGCGCGAAAGCCGCTACCGATATCAACGATTTGAACAAGGCGCAGAAGCTATTAGGCCATAAAACTAGAGAAATGACCGAACACTACACCCGCGAGAGGCAAGGAGAAAGTGTAAGCCCCCTGGATCGTTTCTTTACGCATGAGGAGCAAAAATTGTAGAAGATGGCTAGAAAATTGTAGAAGCAGCAGGAAGCTTGAATAGTCTTACAACGCTGGGAAGCTCGATAGGAAGTGTAAGTACCTCCCACATCAGAACAGAGAGGACAAAGGCACGCAGAAACAAAAATGGCTTAGCATGGTATTGCTAAGCCATTGAGTTTAATATGGAAAGTTTTGGTGCCCGGGGCCGGAATCGAACCGGCACAGCTTTCGCCGAGAGATTTTAAGTCTCTTGTGTCTACCAGTTTCACCACCCGGGCATACGACTAGATAGTGGAGGCGGGTCCCGGAATCGAACCGGGATGGACGGATTTGCAATCCGCTGCATAACCATTTTGCTAACCCGCCACACATCACAGACGAAAAAGGGAAAGCGTTACTTTCCCTTTAAAAATTTGGAGCGGGAGAAGAGTCTCGAACTCTCGACCTCAACCTTGGCAAGGTTGCGCTCTACCAACTGAGCTACTCCCGCATTTTTTTCAAAAACCAGCACTTCGAAACTTGGAGCGGGAGAAGAGTCTCGAACTCTCGACCTCAACCTTGGCAAGGTTGCGCTCTACCAACTGAGCTACTCCCGCAATTTCTTGTGCATACACAGCAAATTTTGACATGGAGCGGGAGAAGAGTCTCGAACTCTCGACCTCAACCTTGGCAAGGTTGCGCTCTACCAACTGAGCTACTCCCGCTTCGAATCTACGATTGCTGTGTTTCGAAGAGCCGCAATTATATGGGGCAATAAATCCGTGTCAACCATTTGGCGGCATTTTTTTCTAGCCGCCCGTGGCAGACATAAATCGTACTACCTTGCTAGGCTGCTCGCGGAACTCATGCCGTTCAGGCTTCAAGCTGATGGCATTGCGGATTGCCTGCTCAAGTTCTTTATCACTAATGCCTGAGCGAAGCAGTGGACGTAGCGCCAATTTGTCCTCTTGACCCAGACACAGATAAAGCGTGCCATCGACACTGAGTCGCACACGGTTACACGTAGCGCAGAAGTGCTGGGAGATAGGTGTAATAGCACCAAGGGTGAAGTCCCCGTCTCGATTTTGCCAATAGCGTGCAGGCCCGCCTCCCAGTTCGAGAGCCGATGGTGTCAAATCAAATTTCTGTGCAAGTTTGCGCAATACCTGCTGCAAATCAAGAAAGCCTGACTGCCGTCCGGTTTCACCTACCGGCATGGTTTCAATCAACCGCAGAATGAATCCTTGTTTCAGGCTAAAACGCACCATGGATTCGACTTCATCATCGTTAACCCCCGGCTGCACAACCATATTCAACTTGATAGGACTAAAGCCCTCAGCCTGGGCAGCTGCCAAACCTGCCAGCACATCACCCAGTACGTCTCGGCCAGCAATGGCGGCGAATCGATCACTTTGAAGGGAGTCGAGACTGACATTCAGGCGGCTCACACCAGCCTGCTTCAGCGCGCGGGCATGGCGAACCAGCTGTGTAGCATTAGTGGAAAGCGACAGGTCCTTCATTCCAGGCAAGCTGGACAACCGCGCCGCCAGATCGGATAAACCCTGCCGCAGCAAGGGCTCCCCCCCCGTCAAACGCACACGTCGCACACCCAGTCTTACAAATGCGGCCACCACACGTTCGATTTCATCAAAATTCAACCAATGCTTGGGCTCTTCAAAGTCTTTAAATCCTTTGGGTAGACAATAGGTACAACGCAGATCGCAACGATCAGTCACGCTCAAACGTAGGTAATCGATACGGCGGCCATAGCGGTCGATTAACGCGGGCTCGATAGTTAAACTAGACAGTGACATGGTTACTTGGTCGGCTTCACGCCGGAGATATATCGCCAAAAGCAACGACTAGGTTGGATCGCCTCACGGGCAGAAGATTGTCTTCTCTTTTAACAAACCTTCATAGCGCAAGCATACGCTGCATTGGATGGAAGCAGCACGAGTGCTTGAGCAGCGGATAGGCCATCATCTTAATGTACGGCACCAAGCCATCAACCGGGCCGGATAAAAAAATACGGCGTTCTTCAATACCGCCTATTTGGCAGATCAAAAAACGCCGTTGTATGTAGCTTTACAGGCAAGCTGTAACAGCCTGGAGCTATCCAACCTGCGAACAGATTTTAGGCCCCCAGTCAGATTCCCCAACGAATCCCGGTGATCCAGCCCCGACATAGAGCTGAGTAACAAGCAGTGTTATGCAGCAACCATGCCAGTCCCCCAGCCACATGCGCACTTGTAAGTCGATTTCTTAATAGGTACATGATTTTTAATGGCTTAAATTATCTCTATGTATTCGCTCCAAGCCACGCCCATACACGCACCTAGGAATGCCCGGCATAGACAAACGCACCAATACAGGGCCGCCGCCAATACGCCCGCCTTATTTTGGCGCACTTGCCAACAAGGCTCGGCTACGGTTAGAGTCTTGGCATCTGCTTCGCTTTTTGCACTGCACAAACTACACCATGCTTCTCGCCAACCGCGCGCTGACCATTAAAACTAAACGCACCATGATGATTCGATCATGGGGCGCGTTAGTGCATGCGCGACGGGGACAGCAGTAGCAGATACCCCTCGCCAGAATCCAAACGAAGCCCCCGAATCGAAAGATCGGGGGCTTCGTCATTTCCAGGCGGCTCTATTTGAACAATCAATAAGCAGTAGTAACCCAAGGTATAGCCCCATGCATAAGCACTTGACCTTGCGTCTGGATAATCAAAACGACGCCTTTTCCCGTCTGTTACAAACCATAGGCCAGTACGGCTTTACCGTACAGAGTACGAAAACTTCCGAGCCCAATGAGACCGGATGTATCGAGGTGCTGCTGGAGCTGGATGGCAAACACTCACTCATGGGGCTGATAAGCCAGCTCGCAGATGTGGCGGAAGTTCGCTCGTTGCAAACGAAAAGTCGTCCAATACAGGTTGAAACCGTGTAGTGAGATGCAACATCAGGCATGAGGGCCAACCCAGCCCTCGCCTCTAATAACGTATCAAGCCGTTTGCAAGTTAAACAAGCCACAAGATTGACGGCAAGCTCGCCGCAGCGTATCAACCCTGCCGGCTTTCTTAATCCTGTACTGTTAAATTCATGTCGCTTCCCCCCTTCGCCGACCGCCTTACCCGCTGGCAACGTGCCCATGGCCGCCACGACCTGCCCTGGCAGGTCACAGACCCATACCGGGTATGGTTATCCGAAATCATGCTTCAGCAAACCCAGGTCGCCACCATTATTGCTTATTACCAGCGCTTTACGACATCCTTCCCCACCGTGGCCGACTTGGCAAAAGCATCGCTGGATGACGTACTGGCCCATTGGGCTGGGCTGGGCTACTACACTCGGGCGCGTAACCTGCACAAGGCAGCACAAAAGGTGAGGGCAGATTTTGGGGGCGTATTTCCACAAACCGCAGCACAGATCGAAACCCTGCCCGGTATTGGTCGCTCTACCGCAGCTGCTATCGCCGGCTTTTGTTTTGCGGAACGCACCCCGATTCTGGATGGGAACGTCAAACGGGTGTTGACCCGTTGGGCAGGCATTGAGGGTTTCCCGGGCGAGAAGAAAGTTGAATCCCGGCTCTGGCAATTGGCCGAAGATCTACTACCCGAACAAGCCGCCGATATGCCGGCATTCACCCAAGGTCTGATGGACCTGGGCGCAACCTTATGCACCCGTAGCAAACCAGCCTGCCCCCGCTGCCCCCTGCGCGAGGATTGCCGTGCCCATATTGAAGACAGAACCGCCGAACTGCCCACACGCAAGATCAAGAAAGCCATTCCTGAGCGCGAGACAGTCATGCTGTTGATTCAACACGAAGGCAAGTTACTACTGGAAAGACGTCCGCCCACCGGCATCTGGGGCGGACTATGGAGCCTGCCACAGGCCGACTCTCCGGCTACTGCAACGGCGTTGTGCCATTCACGATTTGGTTTGGTGGTCGATACTGGGGACGCCCTGCCAGCCCTGGTGCACACCTTTACCCACTTCCGACTCACTATCACGCCACTGGTGCTGACGGTACGTGATGAGTCCGCTCGCATAGCCGAACCCGATAGCCAATGGTTCACACGGGGTGAAGCGCTCAAAGCCGGCATCCCCACCCCTGTGCGCAAGCTGCTACAGGCCAAACCACGTCCTCAAGCAGATTTGTTCAGCTAACGCTGGCAGCTAAAGCCAGCTCGTCGGTGGTCCAATACGGCCCGCATTTGATGCAACCGTATTGAAGCCGCCAGTTAACTACCCCACAGCAACATGCAGCATAGAAATAGCCTGCGTGGCGTTGGTTCAAACGGATACCGGCTTGTACGGCAAACAGGTTCATTGAGACTTTCTTGCCGATATTTGCCGAATAAAGTCAGCCAGCTCCACTGTCGGCGCTTGTTCTACACGATGGTATTCCGCCCCATCGCTGGTGCGACGCAGAAGCTTGTAATTCACCAGCTCGCGGCGTAGCAGCACATGGTCGCCGAATGTTTCGCATTCACGGATGAATGCGTTTACCTCCGTCTCACTCATCGTGCGGGCAGCCGGAATACGCGCCCAAATCGGCCACAGGCAAGGCTGTTGTTCCGAGAATTTGCCAGGCCAACGCATAAGCCGGCCCTGCGCATCGAAATGCCGCAGCAGGCGCTTGCTATCGACAATGGGCTTGGCCACCTGTGCCTCAGCCCGCAAGGCAGATGCATCGGGTGCTACTTCAGGCAACACCGGTACAGGGTTTACCTCGCTGGCCTCGGTTTGGCTGCGCAGATGCTGGTAGTTTTGAAAGCCCACCGCACGCGCCAGCATATTCAATAGCTGTAAATGACTCGGAGGTTGGCTGGTTTCAGCCAACTGTTGGTTGATCTGCTTACTCAAAGACTTGGCGAGCAGCGAAATATCGGGAACGTGAAATGGAAATGCGGAACGGGACATGGTCGAATCCTTGTCGTCGTGCCTGCCGCATAATCGGGCATGCCATGGTCGCCGTTCTGGCTTGGCACTCGGGTTTCGAGCCAAGCGACGCAAGTTAACCTACGCCAGTGAAGTGGTTGCCGAGCAGGTTTAGCGTGGTTCGATTGAACCGGCGACGCCTGGGTGAACTGCCGACCAGTCAGTAGTGTAAGTCGACGATAAAGCCCACCGCAAGTGAGTCATCTATGCCTTACAATTCCGCCTCATTTCGCACTGCAACAACAAGGATTCGCAGCCATGCCCGTCAACCTCGTCGCACCCGACCCCGCCTCGCTTTACCCCGTCCCGGGCATCACCCTTGGCATTGGCTCGGCCGGTATCAAAAAGGTGGGGCGCAAGGACGTGTTGGTCATGCAGCTAGCCGACGAAGCGCGCGTGGCGGGCGTATTCACCAAGAACCGCTTTTGCGCGGCACCGGTGCAAATCTGCCGTGAGCATTTGGCAGCAACTACTCCTCGCGCACTAGTGGTGAATACCGGCAACGCCAATGCTGGCACAGGCCTGGATGGCCGTGAGCGTGCACTCAAGGTTTGCGCTGCGCTGGCAAATACCCTGGGTACCCGGCCTGAAGCCATCCTGCCATTTTCTACCGGGGTGATTCTGGAGCCCCTGCCCTACGAGAAAATCCTGAGCGTCATCCCTGCTGCCGTAGCGGATTTGGCGCCTGCTCATTGGGCTGAAGCCGCAGAAGCCATCATGACCACTGATGTGGTCTCCAAAGCCAGCAGCATGCGGGTGGAAATTGGTGGCCACACCATCACCATTACCGGCATTGCCAAGGGCGCGGGGATGATTCACCCGAATATGGCCACCATGCTGGGCTATGTGGCTTGTGACGCAAAAGTAGCACAGCCGCTCTTGCAGCAACTGGTCAAGCATGCGGCTGATAGGTCGTTCAACTGCATCACCATTGATGGCGACACTTCGACGAACGACAGCTTTATGCTGATCGCCACCGGCCAAACCGGTGTGGAGATTGCCGATGCAAGCAGCGCCGACTACCTGGCCTTGCGCGACGCTGTCACCCGCCTGTCGCAGACACTGGCGCAGGCCATTGTCCGTGATGGAGAGGGTGCAACTAAGTTCATGACTGTTCAAGTCGAAGGCGGCCATGATGAAACCGAGTGCAAGGCTATCGGTTATGCAATCGGCCGCTCACCGCTTGTCAAAACAGCCTTCTTCGCATCCGACCCCAACCTGGGCCGTATTCTGGCAGCCATAGGCTATGCCGGCATTGAGGACCTGGATGTCGATAAGCTCGATCTGTACCTCGACGACGTACTGGTTGCAACGCAAGGCAGCCGCAACCCCGCCTATCGTGAGGAAGATGGCCAACGTGTGATGAAAAAGGCTGAAATCCTGATTCGCGTCGTACTAAACCGGGGGCCCATCACCGCGACGGTCTGGACCTGTGACTTCAGTTATGACTATGTGAAAATCAATGCCGACTACAGGTCATAACGCCATGAAAGAACGCAGCATTGCGCCATTTATCATCCTTGGCTTGGGTGGCATGCTGTGCCTGGCTGGGCTGCTGCTGTATGGCACGGAAGCCATCGCCGCCGATTTGTGTCTTGATCGAGGCGGGGTATTTGATTATCTACGTGGCGTTTGCCGTGGAAACATCACCAATTTGCCAGTACCGCCGCTCAGCCAGCGTAATCCCATCGTGCTGCTGTGCTGGACTGCGGGCGCTTTGCTGATTACGGCTAGCGCTACCACGCTGATACTAGGCAAGAAGAGGAAGAGTCGTGCTGAATCTTGAAAGCCTGCTTATCCGGTTTGAACACCTGTTACCACCACCGCATGCCGAACTAAATTGGGCTGCCCCCGCGTTTCGCTGGCGTAAGAAGATCGTGCTGGGCACCAGTGTTGGTTGGCTGGAGGCAATACACCACCCGCACAAGATCCAACTAGCCGATCTGCAAAACGTTGAACCGCAAAAAGCCGAGATCGCGCGTAATACACGGCAGTTTGTGCAAGGACGGCTGGCCAACAATGTGCTGCTTACCGGCACTCGTGGTACCGGCAAGTCATCGCTCGTTAAAGCCGTGCTGCACGAGTATGTCAGCCAAGGTCTGCGCTTGGTAGAAGTGGACAAAGACGATCTGTGCGACCTCGCCGATATCGTTGCCCTGCTGGCGCCAAGGCCTGAACGATTTATTGTGTTCTGCGACGATCTTAGTTTTGAAGAAGGCGAAGGCGGCTATAAGGCGCTCAAATCAGTGCTCGACGGCAGCGTTGCCGCCACCAGCAGCAATGTACTTATCTATGCCACCTCAAACCGCCGCCATCTGCTGCCAGAGTATTTCGATGAGAACCTGAAAACACGCCATGTCGATGGCGAAATTCACCCAGCCGATGCGGTGGAGGAAAAAATCAGCCTATCAGAACGCTTTGGTCTTTGGCTGAGCTTTTACCCATTCACCCAAGACGAATACTTGGTTGCAGCCCGTCATTGGCTGGCTGAATTTGGTGTGCGGCAGTGGGACGAAACAACGGAGCGTGCAGCCCTCAACTGGGCGCTGGGCCGCGGTTCCCGTTCGGGCCGCGTTGCTTGGCAGTTTGCACGGGACTTGGCGGGGAGGGGCAAGACTGATAGGGTTATTTCCCGTCCTAGCCCGCATGGCAAGGACAGTGGTGATCCTTGCCAGCCCTGACCAAATCTCCCTTCAAATACCTGCCTCGGCAATCATCTTGGCAAGGGAGCCATCCTTTTCCATTGATTGCAGGCCACGATTAAAGGCTTCCATTTTCTTTTCTTTGTCAGTAGCATTTTTCGACAAAACGATATGCATCTGAGGGGCCTCGATTGCAGGGCCTAGCCAAACAAGCTTTCCCATCAGATACCCGATCTTAAGATCTGATGTTACGCAGTGCATACGATAACCTGTCGCCATGAAGAACAAAGAACTCGATTTGTACACCGACTATTTGCTGAGCACGTTTGGCGCGGCGACAGCAACGGGCTTGTCGGCGATGGTAGGTGG